>JAJYMP010000031.1 GCA_021786915.1 Chloroflexota bacterium | reverse complement strand
GAGGCGCTTGACGCCCTGTCACGGTACCTCGACGACGCGTCGCTCGCCGGGCTCGACCAGGTGGTAGTGATCCACGGGATGGGAACCGGGGCCCTCCGCGACGCGGTGCGCGCCCTGGCGGGCTCCCACCCGCTCGTGCGCAGCTTCCGTGCGGGCGAGCGCGGCGAGGGCGGCGACGGGGCGACGATCGTCAAGCTGTAGGCGGTCCCGCCCGGATGCTGCCGAGCGCGGGTCCGCGGCGGGCAGCGCTCTCGCTCCGGCCGGCCCAATCGATGCCGAGGCGCTAGGGCTTGGCCTTCGGGGTGGGCGTGGCGACCGCCGGCGGCGTGGGGACGGGCGTCGGCCCGGGCGGGGGCGCCGAGGGGCACGGCGAGAGTGGATCCAGCGAGATGCACGGCGTGGGCGGCGGCGTGACCGGCACGACCGAGCACTTCTTGGTGGGCGCGAACGAGCCGCCCCAGCTCATGCCGAACGGGAAGAACCCCTGTCCGTAGAAGTAGCTCGTGTGGGTGTGCTTCGGCCCGCCGACGACCCCCGGGCCGCGCGCGGCCCGGGCCTGCCACGCGATGTCGGCCTTCTGCCATGCGGGGAACCCAGCCTCGACCTGGCTGAAGTCGATGAACGATCGGGTCTGCATCGGGCCGGCGCAGCCGGGCTGCCAGAGGAGCCCGGTCGCGGCGTCGATGTCCGCGGTCACGGTCACCTTGGCAGGACCCGTGGGCTGCGTCCCGGGCAGGTACATCTCGGTGATGGTCTTGCGCGTCGTCGGGCCGGGCTTCATGCCGGTGAAGGCGTCAATCGTCGCCGTGACCAGCCCGGCCGGCTTGGAGCTGCTGAAGCTCTCGATCGGCATGCCCTTGGAGATCTCGGACATGATCGCGGACCATAGTGGGGCCGAGCTGTCGAGCGAGAGCCGGCCGGAGTTGGGCGAGTTGTCGGAGTTGCCCATCCACACCCCCACGACCAGCCCCGGGAGCTTGGGGTCCGATGGCGGCGGCAGGTACCCGTCCGCGAGCACGTCGCGGTTGTCGCTGGTGGTGCCGGTCTTGTAGGCGGCAGGACGCACCTTGCTGCTGGTCACCCCGTCCGTGACCCGCCACTTGCCCCAGAACGGATTGACCGACATCTGCGTGTTGCCCGCCAGGATGTCGGTCATGATGTAGGCGGCCTGCTTGGACACGACCCGCTTCCCGGCGAGGGTGACGCCCGGCTGCGGCCAGACCTGCTCGCCGTTGGGCCCGATGACCTTGAGGATCGTGTGGCGCGGCATCAGGACGCCGCCGTCCGCGATGGCGCCGAAGGCGCTGATCATGTCGATCGGGTGGACCAGCAGGGTACCGATGCTCTCGGACGCGACCGGGTACGTGTTGGCCGGGTAGACCAGGCCGAAGTCCTTGGACCGCTGGAGCTGGTGGTCGAGACCGTTGATGAAGCCCGCCTTGATCGCGGGCACGTTGAGCGAGAACTGGATGGCGCTCCGCAGGCGCACCGGGCCGCGCTCCGCGCTGTCGGCCTGGGTGGGGAGGAACGGGGTCTGGCCGGGGCTGGCGAAGTTGGTGACCACGTCCATGAACAGCGTCGATGCGGTCATCGTCTTGTCGTCGATGCCGATAACGTAGTCGATGGGCTTGATCGAGGACCCAGACTGGCGGAAGCCGTCACCGAGCACGTCGAACTGGGGCTGGAACTTCTTGTTGCCCTTGCCGAGGTAGTCGGCCGAGCCCACGTAGGCGAGCACCTCCCCGGTCCGGTAGTCGACCACCCCCGCCGCGTCGTTGTGGACGTTCTGGCCCGTCAGGTTGCGGATCCAGCCCCACTCCGACGACGGGATCTTCTTCGCCTTGAGCGCCGCGGTCTGGTTCGAGAGGTTGGGGATGACCGCCGCGGCGTACGCCCACTTCTCGACGGTCTGCTGCATCGAGTAGTTGAGCGTCGTGTAGACGGTGTAGCCGCCGGTGTCGATCTTCTGGCACTGGGTGGTCCCGCACAGGAGCTGGCCCAGCTCGTCGCGGACCTGCCACACGAACTGCGGCGCCAGCCACTGCGGGGTCGCCTGCGAGGCGAGGATCACCGGCTCGGCCTTGGCGGCGTCGATCTGCGCCTGGGTGTAGGTGCCGAGGGTCGCCTGGGTGAGCATGAGGTCGAGGATGTAGTTGCGGCGCTGGACGATCGCCGAGGTGGCCGGGACCACCAGCTCCGTCGTGGTCTTGCCGTCCGCGCCGGTGACCGACTGCTCGACGGCGTTCTTGACGAGGTCGTACTGGGTGGGCGACTTGGGGATGCCCGCGAGGAGCGCCATCTGGGCGAGCGTCAGGTTCTTGAGGTCCTTGTTCCAGTAGCTCTTGGCCGCGGCCGCCACGCCGTACGAGCGGTTGCCGTAGTAGTTCTGGTTGAGGTAGTCCTGCATGATCGTCTGCTTGCCGGCCACGCCCGGATAGGCCTGGGTCAGACGGATCGACTGGATGATCTCCTTGGCCTTGCGGATGTAGATGTTGCCGTCGAGGACGTCCTGCGGCAGCAGGCGGGCGCGCACGAGCTGCTGGGTGATGGTCGAGGCGCCGCGGTCATTGCCCTGCAGCGTGTCGATCGTCGCCTTGACGAAGGCGACGGGGTCGAAGCCCGCGTTCCCCCAGAAGGTCTTGTCCTCGGCGGCCGTCGTCGCGTCGATCAGCGCCGGTGGGACGTCCTTGTACTGGACGACGTCTCGGCGGTCGCTGCCCAGCTTCGCCAGCTGGACCTTCCCCGTGCGGTCGTAGACCACCGTCTGGGAGGTGAAGGTGATCGTGTCGAGCGTCGTCGGGTCGGGCAGGCCCTGGGAGAGGTACTGGTAGGCGCTCACCGCCGCGACGCCAGCCCCCAGGCCGACCACGACCAGGATCCCGAAGACGATGATCGGGAGGGCGACGAGGGTCGATCGGACGACTCCTATGCCGCGGGGGCGGTGACGCGCACCCTGGCGACGGTGGCGCTGCCGCCGGGTGAGGCTGTTTCGCATGTCTGGTCGACGATACCATGCAGGGAATGAACAACCGCGTCCCCGTGAGGGGGTCGGACCGTGACGGATCCGACGCAGTCGTTGTGACGCCCGCCGGCCCGCCAGCCGATCCCGCACCCGGTCTGCCGGGCCTGATCGACGAGCTGGAGTGGCGCGGCATCCTGCACGCGACCACGCCCGGCCTGCGCGAGCGGCTGGCCACGGGGCGCACGATCGCGGCCTACAACGGCTTCGACCCGTCCGCGGATTCGCTCCACGTGGGCCACCTGATCCCGATCTTCGGCCTCATCCGCCTCCAGCTGCGCGGCGGCCGGCCGGTCGCCTTGGTCGGCGGGGGCACGGGCATGATCGGCGACCCCTCGCACCGCTCCACCGAGCGCGTGATGCTGACCGAGGCCGACGTCCGCGCCAACGCCGACGCGATCCACGCCCAGCTCGAGCGGTTCCTGGACTTCACGCCCGGCCCGACCGGCGCGGTGATGGCCAACAACCTCGACTGGCTGGGCCCGATGTCGCTCATCGAATACCTGCGCGAGGTCGGCGTCCACTTCACGATCCCCTACATGCTGGCCAAGGACTCCGTGCAGGTGCGCCTGGAGCGCGGCCTCTCGTTCACCGAGTTCAGCTACATGACCCTCCAGGCGGCCGACTTCGCGCACCTCTACCGGACCCAGGGCGTCGAGATGCAGATGGGCGGCGCGGACCAGTGGGGGAACATCACAGCGGGTCTGGAGCTGATCCGCCGGACGGCGGGCGGGGGCGGGGAGGGCAGCGAGCAGAGCCCCGCGCACGGCATCAGCTACAAGCTGCTGCTCTCGCCGTCGGGCACCAAGTTCGGCAAGAGCGAGGCGGGCGACTCCGTCTGGCTGGACCCCCGCCGGACGACGCCGTACGCGTTCTACCAGTACTGGGTCAACACCGACGACCGCGACATCGGGACGTACCTGCGCTGGCTCACCCTGTGGTCACGGGAGCGCATCGAGGCGCTCGACGCGGCGACGGCGGCGCGCCCGGACGCCCGCGAGGCGCAGCGTGAGCTGGCCCTCGACGTCACGGCGCGGGTCCACGGCGAGGAGGAGGCGCGGGCAGCGGTCCAGGTGTCCGCGGCGCTGTTCCAGCGCGAGCCGGTGATCGACCCCGCGCTGCTCGCCCGCATCCACGCTGCCACCAACGGCCCCGCCACCACGCCAGATGTCGTCGCGGGCGGCGTGGTCGTGCTGCTCGCGGAGACGGGGCTCGCCCCGTCGCGCGGTGAGGCGCGGCGGCTGATCTCGGGCGGCGCGATCACCGTGAATGGGGAGCGCATCGCGGACCAGGCGGCCGCGGTGCCGACGCCGGTGGCCGGCGAGTGGCTCGAGGTCCGGGTCGGGAAGCGCAACCGCTCGGTCGTGCGGGTCGTGGGCGGCTGACGACGTCGGGCAGCCACCATCGTCTTGCTCGGCGCACCGACCCCGCGAGTCGCGCCAGACTCAAGCGGCGGCCCTCGACCGCACGGCCGCCCGTCGAGGGCCGCGGCCACGGCCGGGGACCACGCTCAGCGCATCGGACATCGAGTCTGAGCCGACTCGCGGCGGCGGCGGCCGGCCAGGAGGCGTGCAGCCGACCAGCGCGGCGCCGGCGGACCAGTCGGCCGTCCTCAGCCGGCCGCGAACTCCCAGCAGTGCCCGCTCGGGTCGGCGATGGTCACCGTCCGCGGACCCCACCGACGGTCGACCGGGCCGTTGAGGATCGGCACGCCCAGCGCGCGCAGGTGCGTCGCGAAGGCGTCGACGTCGTCCACCTCGAGGGTCAGCATCATCCGCGACGGCGTGCCGGCGGGGCCGACCGGCGACGGCGCGATGAGCTCTGGCGCGGCGGACGCCAGCAGCAGGTTGACGACCATGTTCGGGAAGCGGTAGGCGACGGCGTCGTCGTCCTTGTGGACGAGCGGCATGCCGAACACCTCGTGGTAGAAGCGCTCGGTCTGGGCCAGGTCGTCCACGAACAGCGTCACCGCGAAGATCTGCTTCGCCCTGTCGTGCGGGGCGAACGCGTTGGCGGCGGGCATCGGGTGGCTCCCTTCAGCGCCCGCCGGGCCTCCCATGCCGATCCCGCAGGACCTCGATGATGTCTGCGGGCATCAGGCCGCGCTCGGCGAGCAGCACGAGCGCATGGTAGGCGAGGTCAGCGGTTTCGCCAGCCAGCAGACGGCCCGATTCCAACCTGTCCATGCCGGCCCGCTCGGCCGCCTCGTCGTTCTTGGCGGCGAGGAGCACCTCCGTGGCCTCCTCGGCCACCTTGCGGCCAGCGAGGTCGACGCCGCCCTCGAGCAGGCGCGTCGTGTACGACCCAGCGGGCCGCTCGGCAGCGCGCTCGGCGATCGTCGCCCACAGCGCTTCGAGCCAGGCGAAGCCCTGCGGGGCGCGCGTGGTGGCGGGTGCGCCGTCGGCGTCGAAGCAGGACCGCACGCCCCGGTGGCACGTCGGCCCGACGGGCTCGACCCCCAGCAGGAGCGCGTCGCCGTCGCAGTCGAGCGCGAGGGTCTGCAGTCGCAGCACGTTGCCCGACGTCTCCCCCTTGCGCCACAGCCGGCCGCGCGAGCGCGAGTGGAAGTGCACCTCGCCGGTCGCGAGCGTGGCGGCGAGCGCCTCGGCGTCGAGCCAGCCGACCATCAGGACGCGACCGTCCGCAACGTCCTGGACGACGCCGGCGACCAGGCCGCCCTCGACCCAGGCGAGGTCCTCGGGCGCGAGCCCGGCGCTCAGGTCCACCGGTCCGGCGCTCCCCATCGGCGCGCCGGGCCTCCCGTCGAGCGTCCTGGGTTCGCTGCTCATGCCGCCTCCGTCCCGTCGGGCAGGATGCGCACCGGCAGTCCCGCCGCGGCCATCGTCACCTTGACCTCCGCGATCGTCCACTCGCGCCGGTGGAAGATCCCCGCCGCGAGCACGGCGTCGGCGCCGCCGTCGCGCACGGCCGCGACGAAGTCGTCAGGACCCGCCGCGCCGCCCGAGGCGATGACCGGGACCGGGACGAGCCCCGAGATCGCGCGCAGTTGCTCGGTGTCGAACCCAGACCCCGTGCCGTCGCGGTCGATCGAGGTCACCAGCAGCTCGCCGGCGCCGAGCTCGACCACGCGTGCCGCCCACGCGACCGCGTCGAGCCCGACCGGCTGGCGGCCGCCTCGCACGACCACCTCGAAGCCCGACGGGACCGCCTCGCTCGCCGGCACGCGCCGGGCATCGATCGCCACCACCACCGCCTGGCTGCCGAACCTCGCCGCGCAGCGGCGAACGAGCTCGGGGTCCTCGACGGCCCGCGTGTTGAGGCTCACCTTGTCGGCGCCCGCCCGCAGCACGTCGCGCATGTCGTCCACGCTGCGCACGCCGCCGCCCACAGTGAGCGGGATGAACACGCGCCGCGCGGTCCGCTCCACGATGTCGAGCAGCGTGCCCCGGCCCTCCGGCGCGGCCGTGATGTCGAGGTAGACGATCTCGTCGGCGCCCTCGCGGGCGTAGCGCTCGGCGAGCTCGGGCGGGTCGCCCTCGTCGCGCAGGTCGACGAAGCGGGTGCCCTTGACGACGCGGCCGTTCGCGACGTCGAGGCAGGGGATGACGCGGCGGCGGAGCATCAGGCAGCGTCCGCGGCGGATCGGACCACGTTCGCGACGAGGCGCAGCCCGTCGGTGCCGGAGCGCTCGGGGTGGAACTGCACGCCCAGCAGGTTGCCGCGCGCGACCGCGGCGGTGAACCGCGTTCCGTGCTCGGTCTCGGCGAGGATCACCTCGTCGTCGGCCGGCGCGCCCGCGTACGAGTGGACGAAGTAGAAGTCGGCGCCGGGCGCGATGCCTGCGAAGGCCGGGTGGTCGAACCGCCGCTCGACCTGGTTCCACCCGATGTGCGGGAGCGTGGGGGCGCCGTCGAGGCGCACGGTGTGCCCGCGCAGGACGCCCAGGGTGGCCGCCCCGTCCTCGTCGCTGGTCTGGAACAGGAGCTGGAGCCCCAGGCAGATGCCGAGGAACGGTCGGGAGGCGGCGATCCAGTCGAGGATCGCCGGG
>JAJYMP010000249.1 GCA_021786915.1 Chloroflexota bacterium | reverse complement strand
CCGTGGAGAAGGCGTCGGCCACCCGAACGAAGCCGAAGCGCGGGTTCGACCACCAGGTGATCTCCTCGGCCAGGCGCGAGAGGTGGACCATCGTGAGGGCCACGGCGCTGAGCACCTCCACCACGAAGTCGCGGTCCGAGGTGGCGTCGAGCGAGTTGGCGGTCACGCCGTCGAAGCCGAGGTCGGCTGCCGTGGCGGCGCGGTCGAGCGGGTAGCCCGCACCGGCCAGCGCGCCCGACCCCAGCGGCGAGACGTTGAGCCGACGCTTCGCGTCGGCCAGCCGCCCCCGGTCGCGCTCGAGCATCTCGACGTACGCGAGCAGGTGGTGCGCCAGGAGCACGGGCTGTGCGGGCTGGATATGAGTGGTGCCGGGCAGGACCGCATCGCCGTCGCGGTCGGCGAGGTCGACCAGCGAGCGCTCGAGGTCGAGGATCCCGTCGTCGAGCAGCGCCACCGCGCGACGCGTCCAGAGCCGCAGATCGGTGGCGACCTGGTCGTTGCGCGAGCGTCCGGTGTGGAGCTTGCCGCCCACGGCGCCGACGCGCTCGGTCAGCAGGGTCTCGAGGTTCATGTGGACGTCCTCGAGCGCCGGGTCCCAGGCGATCGCGCCGGCCACGACATCCTCGCGCAACGCCGCGAGCCCGCGCTCAAGCGCCTCGGCCTCCTCCGCCGTCAGCAGGCCCGCGCGCGCCAGCCCCCGCACGTGGGCGATCGAGCCTGCGAGGTCGTCGAGCGCCAGTTCTGCGTCGACCTCGATGGACCGTGTGAAGTCCGCCATCCGCGAGTCCGGCCCCTCGCCGAACCGACCGCCCCAGAGTCGCATGATGCCTCCTGACCAGGTGCGTGGGGCCATCGTACCGGCCGCGGTGCGTGCCACACGGCTGAGGTCGGCTCGCTCCCGCCCAAGGACCCGACGTCACCGGATACGAGCTGCGTTCGTGCTGGCGCGGCTTCCCAGACACGCGGAGCCGCGCCACGACGTGTCGCTGCCCGAGACGCACCTCGCCGGCGCCCCTCGGCGCCTGATCCGAAGGACCTTCGTACTCGGCATCCGTCGATGCCTTGCGCTCCACCGAGCACGAACCAGGTTCGTAGGCGGTGTGGATCGGCTGGACCACCCAAATCGCGACCCCGAGTCCCGCTCGCGCCGTGAGCGTTGGGGCTGGATCACCAAATCTCGCTCCGGGCCCAGCTCCGCCCCCGAGCGTTGGAGCGGGACCATTAAATCGCCCTCCGGAGCCCGGCTCGAGGCCGAAATGGTGGCTCTGGGCCACCATTCAGGGGCACCTGTTGGTCCGTGGCCAGCGAAACGCCCGACCGGTGGCCCCATCGAGCAGGTTTGGTGGCGGTGCGCCAACACCGCCCGTCGCCCGTCGCCCAGGCGCCCGTCGCCCAAGCGAGCTTCGGTGCTGGTTAGCACGAAGTTGCCCCGCAGGCGGAGGGACCCCCGGGACCGACTCGGGGCGCGAACCCGGCGCGAACCCGAGGTACGGAGCCGGGGCGAGCACCCAGCGCGAACCCGGCCAAGACCCGGGGGAGAACGCGGCGCGCAGCCGGGCGCGCGCGTCAGCCCTCGAGCGCCTCGCGCAGGCGGAGCGCGCCCTCCTCGGGGGTCAGGTCGCGCTGAGGCTCGGAGAGGAGCTCGTAGCCGACCATGAACTTGCGGACCGAGGCTCGCAGGAGCGGCGGGTAGAAGTGCGCGTGGAGCTGCCAGGCGGCGGGGTCCCCCACCCCGAACGGCGCCTGGTGCCAGCCCATCGAGAACGGGAACGGCCTGCAGAACAGCGCGTCGAAGCGACGGTTGAGGTCCTGGAGCGCCTCGGCGAGGGCGTCTCGACGCGTGCTGTCGAGATCGGCCAGGCGCGACGTCGGCTCGAGCGGGACCAGCATCGCCTCGAACGGCCAGCTGGCCCAGAACGGCACGAGCGTGAGCCAGCCGCCGGCGTCGCGGATCACGCGGGGCCCGCCGCGCTCGGCCTGCGCGTAGTCGACCAGCAGCCGGCGGCCGGTCTCTGCCAGGTGGAGCTGCTGCTGCTCGAGCTCGAGGGCCGCCTGGACGGGGAGCGCATCCCCCGACCAGATCTGGCCGTGGGGATGGGGGTTCGAGGCGCCCATCGCGGCCCCCCGGTTCTCGAACACCTGGACCCAGCGGTAGCGGGACCCGAGCTCGGTCGTCTGGTCGGCCCACACGTCCACCACGTGGCGGATCGAGGCGGCGTCCATGCCCGCGAGGGTGACGTCGTGGCGGGGCGAGAAGCACACGACCCGGCACGTGCCGCGGGTGCCCTGGGCGCGGAACAGCCCGTCGCCGATGCGCGCGTCGGATGCGTCCGGCCGGAGGGCCGCGAAGTCGTTGGTGAACACGAACGTCGTGGCGTAGGCCGGGTTCACGTCGCCGCTCACGCGCGTGTTGCCGGGGCACAGGTAGCAGTCCGGGTCGAACTCCGGCCACTCCTCGGGCGGCTCGGGCTCCTCGGCTCCGAGCCAGGGCCGCTTGGTCCGACCCGCCGACACCAGCACCCACTCGCCGGTGAGGGCATTCCGACGCCGGTGCGGCTCGTCGTCGAGCGTCGCGAGGTCGGCGTCGTCGGGGCGGCTGGGGTCAATGGGCACGGGCTACCTCAGGGCGATTCGCGGACCGCGGGGACGGATCCGGCTGCGCGACCAGGTCTGCGGGGACCTGAGCGAGGATGACCTCCGGGATCGCCTCGGTGACGGCCGCGAGCCCGTCGGGGGCGATCGAGGAGTCCGTGATCAGCACGTCCGCCTGATCGAGCGTGGCGATCGAGGCGATGCCGACCACGCCCCACTTCGTGTGGTCCGCCAGCACCACCAGGCGACGGCCGGCCTCGATCAGCGCCCGGTCTGTGTCGGCCTCCATGAGGTTGGGGCAGGTGAAGCCCGCCTTGGCGTCCATGCCGTGGACGCCCATGAACACGAGGTCGAGGTGGACGGTCCGGAGGAGCGCCGTTGCGAACGGGCCCACCAGCGCCTCCGACGGCGTCCGGACACCGCCTGTCAGGATCACGGTCTGGTCATGCCGGCCGGACCGGTTGAACACCTCGGCGACCTGGAGCGAGTTGGTCACGACCGTCACGCCCGGGATCTCCGCGACGAGCCCCGCCAGCGCGCAGGTCGTGGTCCCGCCGGAGAGGGCGAGCGCCATTCCTGGCTGGACCATGCGGGCCGCCTCGGCGGAGATGGCGGCCTTCTCCGCCTGCTGGAGGCCCGACTTGGCGATGAACCCGGGCTCATAGCTCGCGAGACGGGAGGGGACCGTGGCGCCCCCGTGGACCTTCTCGAGCAGCCCCTGGTCGTGCAGGACCTCGAGGTCGCGCCGGACGGTCATGTCCGAGACCTCGAACTCCCGCACGAGGTCAGCAACCCGGACGGCACCGATCTGGCGCACCCGATCTAGGATCAGTGCCTGACGCTGGCGAGCGAGCATTCCCTCCGCTCCTGAGCCTTGCCGGCCAGCTCCTCGACCCGTCCGCGGCGGCGAACGACTGGCGGCCGTAACCATGATCGCCCCGGGGATCACGGAAAGTCAACGCAGATCAACAGAAATCATTGTTGAAACGGGTTCGAGTCTCTTGACAATCGGGCTACCGCGTCGCAACAATCCGATCGTGGCCTGCCCTCGCAGGGACATGTGCGCGGGGCGTCACAGAGGAGGATCCACATGGCTGATCTTGGCCAGCGCTCGGTCTCGCGCCGGACGCTCCTGAAGGGCGGCGCCGCAGTCGCAGCCCTCGGCGGCGTGTCCGCGTTCCTCGCGGCATGCGGCGGCTCGAACGCGACGCCGTCGGCGGCCGCCTCCGCGTCTGCGGCAGCCCCCTCCGTGGCGCCGTCCGCGGCCGCACCGTCCACCGCGGCCGCTCCGTCGGCCTCCGCGGCTGCACCGTCGGCCTCCGGCACCGTCACCTTCGGGTCCAACTACTCGGACGCCGTCCCGAAGAAGGCCATCGCCGACGTCATGACCGCCTTCACCGCGAAGACGGGCATCAACGTCACCATCAACACCGTCGAGCACAACAAGTTCCAGGACACGATCAACGCCTACCTGCAGGCCACGCCGGACGACGCGTTCACCTGGTTCGCCGGCTACCGCATGCGCTTCTTCGCGGCGCAGGGCCTCGCGACCGACATCAGCGACGTCTGGGCCAACATCGGCGCCAACTTCTCCGATGCGTTCAAGACGGCCTCCACGGGTGACGACGGCAAGCAGTACTTCGTCCCGCTCTACAACTACCCGTGGGTGGTCATCTACCGGAAGTCGTTCTGGGCCGAGAAGGGCTACCAGATCCCCAAGACGATCGACGACTTCACCAAGCTCGGCGATCAGATGAAGAAGGACGGGCTCATCCCACTGGCCTTCGCCGACAAGGACGGCTGGCCGGCCATGGGCACCTTCGACATCCTCAACATGCGCATGAACGGCTACGACTTCCACGTCGGCCTGATGGCCGGCAAGCAGAAGTGGACCGACCCGAAGGTCAAGGCCGTGTTCCAGAAGTGGGCGCAGCTGCTCCCCTACTTCGACCCGGCGCCGCTGGGCAAGACTTGGCAGGAGTCTGCGCAGGACCTGATCAACAAGAAGGCCGGGATGTACTTCCTGGGCACCTTCGCCGGCCAGCAGGCCACCGACCAGGCGACCCACGACGATCTCGACTTCTTCGCCTTCCCGACCCTCGGCACCCAGTACGACTCCGAGATGGGCATCGACGCCCCGATCGACGGCTTCATGGTGTCCTCGAAGGCCAAGAACCTCGACGGCGCCAAGGCCCTGATGGAGTACCTCGGCTCGGCGGACGCGGCGAACATCTATCTCGCCTCGGATTCCAACGACGTCGCGGCCAACAAGCAGGCCGACACCAGCAAGTACAACGCGTTCCAGAAGTCGAGCGCCGCGATCATCGCCGCCTCGGGGAAGATCGCCCAGTTCCTCGACCGCGACACGCGTCCGGACTTCGCCGGCGCGAACGGCATGCAGTCATTCCTGCAGACGTTCCTCAAGGCCCCGACCCAGGACCTCGACAAGTTCCTCACCGGGATCCAGGGCTTCTACGACAGCCTGCCGCCGCAGTGACGCTGACTGCATAGACGGATCGCTGGAACGGCCGTGGACTCCTCCTCCGTTCCGCCCATCGCCCCGCCGGCCTCTGCCGGCGGGGCGACTGCGTCGCCTCCCGGGAGACGGCGCCGCAAGCGCTTCAGCGTCCTGACCCGGCGCGACAAGGTGACGCTCGGCCTCATGGTCGGCATCCCGGCGTTCATCCACATCTTCCTGATCTGGCTGCCCACGATCGGCTCGATCGTGCTGTCGCTCACCAGCTGGAACGGGATCGGCGGGCTGGACAAGATCAAGTTCATCGGGTTCAAGAACTACGAGAACCTGTTCTCCAACTATCCGCCATTCTGGCCGGCCTTCCAGAACAACCTCATCTGGCTGGCGGTCTTCTTGTTCATCGCGACGCCGCTGGGCATGCTGATGGCGGTGATCCTGGACCAGAACATCCGCGGGACCCGGATCTACCAGAGCGTCCTGTACATGCCGGTCGTGCTGTCGCTCGCGATCGTGGGCTTCATCGCGCAGCTCATGTACTCGCCGGGCATGGGCTTCATCAACAACTTCCTGCAGGCGGTGACGGGCGACCCGAAATGGGTCACGTCCGGGACGGCGATCGACTGGCTCGGCACGCCCGGTCTCAACTTCGCCGCAGTGCTGGTCGCCGCCAGCTGGCGCCACGTCGGCTACATCATGGTGCTCTATCTGGCGGGCCTCAAGAGCGTTGACAACACCCTGCGCGAGGCCGCGGCCATCGACGGCGCCAGCGCCCGCCAGACGTTCTTCCGGGTGGTGTTCCCCGTCCTCGCGCCGATCAACGTGGTCGTCCTGGTCGTGACGATCATCGAGTCGCTCCGCGCCTTCGACATCGTCTACATCATCAACAAGGGCCTCAACGGCCTCGGCCTCCTGTCGGTGCTGATCACGAACAACATCCTGGGCGAAGCCAGCCTGATCGGCTTCGGCTCGGCGATGGCGGTGATCCTGCTCCTGATCTCGATCGGCCCGATCATCTACTACCTCGCCCGGACGATGGGCAAGGAGGCCGAGTGACCGCCACGTCCGCCGCGGTGGGCGCCCGCGAGGTGGTGACCGGGAAGCGTCGGCGCCCGCACTACTTCACGCACGCGTTCCTGATCCTCATGTCGCTGCTCTGGTTCCTGCCGCTGGGCTGGGCGGTCTACACCTCGCTGCGGCCCTACGGCGACACGGGAGGCAACCCGCGCGGCTACTTCTCGATCGGCGGCTCGTACAACCTGAACAACTTCTTCAACGCCTGGAGCCAGGCGGACCTGCCGCTGCACTTCCTCCAGACGATCCTGGTCGTCGTGCCGGCGCTGGTCCTCATCCTGTTCTTCTCGTCGATGGTGGCCGTCGCGGTCAGCCGGTACAGCTTCCGGCTCAACCTCGCGATGCTGATGCTGTTCACGGCGGGCAACCTGCTCCCGCAGCAGGTCGTCATCGTCCCGCTGTTCCGGCTGTACCTGGCCCTGCCGATGTTCGCGCCGCTGTCCGACAACGGCATCTGGTACGACCAGCTGTTCGGAATCGTGATGATCCACCTGGCATTCCAGCTGGGCTTCTGCACCTTCGTCCTGTCGAACTACTTCAAGCAGGTGCCCAAGGAGATCAACGAGGCAGCCCTCGTCGACGGCGCCACCGTGTGGCGGACCTACCGGTCGGTGCTCCTGCCGCTCGCCCGACCGGCGCTGGCCGCTCTCGCGACGCTCGAGTTCACCTGGATCTACAACGACTTCTTCTGGGGGATCCTGCTCCTGCGGACCGGTGACAAGTTCCCCGTCACCTCGGCCCTCAACAACCTCTCGGGGCAGTTCTTCACGGACAACAACCTGCTGGCCGCCGGCTCGCTGATCGTGGCGCTCCCGACGCTGATCGTGTACTTCGCACTCCAGAAGCACTTCGTCGCCGGCCTGACCCTCGGCTCCACCAAGAGCTAGGCGCACAGGGTCCGGTCGAGACGCCGGACCCGCCGCTCCCCCGCGGCCG
>JAJYMP010000714.1 GCA_021786915.1 Chloroflexota bacterium | reverse complement strand
TCCGAGAGCCTGCCGACTGCGACCTGCGGGACCACACCGTGCGGACGAGGTTCCGGCTCGCGTCGTACAGCGCGAGGGTGGTGGTCGCCGTGCGGGTCAGCCGCCAGCTGAGGGTCGAGGTCGGCGCGAGGGCATCGCCGTCCTGCGGGTAGAAGTTCCGCGACCAGCGGAGGAACCCGGCGGTACGGTCCACGGTGACCACGGCCCGCGCCACCGTGCGGTTGCCCGCGCTGTCGCGGACGTCCATGGTGAACGTGTAGCGGCCGTCGGCGACACTGGATCCGGCCGAGTTGCGACCGTCCCACGTCACCCGCCCGGTCGTCGAGGCGGCCGCGGTCCAGCGCCGCACCAGCGTCGTGCCGCGCCAGACCGACGCCGTGCCGCTGCTGGTCTCGGACGCCGTCCAGCCCAGCGAGGCCGTGTCGGCAGCGCCGTCGCCGTTGGGCGAGAAGATCGCGGGCGCGGGGGTCAGGGCCAGGGTCGGCGGGGTCGTGTCGACGCGCACGGGATAGCCGCGGACGGCGCAGTTGCCCGCCGTGTCGCATGCGGCGAGCGTCGCCGTGTAGGTGCCATCGGGCACGACGCTGCCCGCGTCGCTGCGGCCGTCCCAGCTCACGGACAGCGCGCCGCCCGAGCCGGTGACGGTGCGCACGGGATCGGCCCCCGCCGGCGCGACGGGCACGATCCGCAGCGCCCAGTTCGCCGCGCCGGTCGCCCGCAGTGCATAGGCGACGGTGTCCCGGATCCCGTCGCCGTTGGGCGAGATCAGGCCCGACGACGCGGACGAGGACGTCACGGGAGGAGCGACGGTGTCCACGGTGACCGCGAAGGCGGCGATCTGCCCGGCGGTCGCAGGCCTCGCCGAGGGCGCGCGGTAGGTCCTCGTCCCGGCCGTTCCGACCAGCTGGAGGAGGTAGACGCCGTCGGGGACGCGCGTCCCGGCCACCTTGCCGTCCCACGTGAAGTCGTGCTGGCCGGTCGCCAGGGCGGGCACCTTCACCGACCCGACCGCCGTTCCGTCCGTGCGCAGGATGTTGAGCGTCAGCGCGTCGAACGCCACCTTCGCCCGCCAGTCGATGCGCAGGCCGTCTTTCGAGCCGTCGCCGTTGGGCGAGAAGGTGCGCCCGGCCAACGCGGTCGCCGAGGACCCCGTCAGGCCGCCGCCGCCGAAGTCGAAGCCGGTGATCCCGGCATCAACCAGGGTCGCGTTGGGAGCGTGAAACGGCACGACATTGGTGGCCGTCGACGACTTCGCCGCGATCCAGACGCCGCGCTCCACGAACGTCACCGGTGCCCACTCGCGGATCGGCTGGGTGACCTCGTACCAGCTGTAGCCGTCGGCCGAGACGGGCCCGGACGTGAGCGCGACGACGGTCCCCGCGGGCAGGGAGCCCAGTCGGGCTGCCGACGTGTCGGGCCCGGCGCGATAGGAGAGGCCGTCGAGCGTCACCACCCCGAAGCCGCCGACCGCCAGACTCCCAGGCGCCGTGGCTGCCGTGGCGGTCACGTTCCAGGCGCCCACGTTGCCCTTGACATCGGTGGCCCGGACGCGGAAGGCGTACCCGTGGCCGTCGGCGCCCAGCCAGACGTCGGCGGTGGCGCTGGTGGCGGTGAGCCACGGCGTCCACCCGCCGGCGTCGACGGACACCTGGACGTCGTACGAGCGCACGGCGCTGACGTCGCTGGCCGACCAGGTCACGACGATCCCCTCGTCAGGACTCTTGGCCGACAGGGCGCGGATGCCCGCCTGGGGAGCCGAGTGGTCCACGAGGAACGCGTCGGACAGGGCGCGGACCATGTCCTGGTAGGCGCCGTCGTAGCCCAGCGCCCACATGCCGGCGCCGCGCAGCCCGTAGTCGTTGACGAGCTGGTAGCGGCGTGCGATGGAGGTGGCGTCGTCGTACCAGACCTGGCGCCAGCTGGTGACGCAGCCGTAGGTGGACGTGCAGTTCTGGCGCTGGTAGGCGATGTACGGGCTCTGCTCGACCGTGTCCCACCTGCTGCCGTACTTGCTCACGAGGGCCGGGATGTTCTCGTAGTTGACGGCCGCGCTGTAGCCGAACTTGGCGCCGCTCTGGTTCGCGGCGCGCGGCGAGCTCGTCGTCGTCGACCAGGCTCGGCCGTACCAGGGCAGGCCCAGGATCACGCGCGACGGGCTGATGCGCGCCGTGTACTGGCGCACGGTGTCGGCGAGGTCGTAGGTCGGTCCGGACAGCGGGTCGATCGAGCCCGACGTGGACGAGCTGGCGCTCCGGTAGTCGTAGCCCATGATGAACACCGCGTCCGCGGCGGCCGAGCCCACCGATGCCTCGAGCGGGTAGTTGCCGATGTACCCGGTGGTGTCGTACGTGATCTGGTAGCCGCTGCGGATGGCGTTGAGCTGCGACCGCAGGGTGCGCAGGAGGGCGACGAAGTTGGCCTCCTGGCCCGAGACGAGCGGTTCGAAGTCGAGGTTGACGCCGTCGGCGCCGCGGTCCCGGACGGCGGCGGCGAGCTGCCGCGCGAGGTTGAGCCGGGCGGTCGAGCTGCCGAGGAGGGCCTTCTGGGTGGCCGCGCCGCCGCTCGACCACGCGAACACGCTGGCGGTGAGCACCACGCGGGTGCCGTGCGAGTGGGCCGCGTTGATGACGCTCGTCAGCGAGGAGCTGGTCCAGCCCGCCCAGCCGGTGGTCAGCGAGCCGTCGCTGTTGCGCTTGAGCAGGTTGCCCGCCGAGTTGGCGCCGACCGAGAAGTAGGCGATCGTCGTCAGCACGCCGTAGTTGAGGCTGGTCGACGCGCCGGACAGCTCCCAGTACGGGAGGAAGCCGAAGACTTGGCGGCGGAGCCCGGTGGCCGCGGCGGCGGTGGCGCTCGTCGCGGCCGAGGTCGTGGCGCTCGCGGTGATCGCTGTGGTGTCGCTCGTCGCGGTCGCCAGGGCTGTGCTCGCGGTGGCCGGGGTGTTGTATGCCGTTGCCGTGGCCGGGATCGCGCCCGTCGTGGACCCGACAGGTCCCGTCGCGCCCGGGGTGCCGGTCGTGCCGGTCGTCCACGTCGTTCCGGTCGTCCCCGCCGACGAGGGGTCCGGCGCCGTCGGTTCGGCCCAGTCGGTGCCCTGGCGCGAGGCGGCCATCGCCCGACCCGTCGCCCGGCCGGCCGGAAGCGCTGCGGGGGCACGCCCGCCGACGTCCCAGGTGTCCGTGGAGCGCGGCGTGAAGCCCACGGTCACCCTGTCCCCGGGCGTGAACGCGATGTGGTCGTTCTCGTGCGCCAGCCACTCGACGTACGCCTCGGACGGCTGCTGCACGCCAGGGACCTCGCCGCTCCCGGCGGCACTGGGGGCGTCGGCCGCGCGGGCGGAGGAGGCGTCGGCCCGGGTCGAGCCCGCCGTCCCGTCGGTCCTCGTCCTGACGCTCGAGAACGCCTCGTCCGCAGTGCTGTCGGCCGGCGAGGCGAGGACAGCCTCACCCGGGGTCGACGGCGCTGCCGGAAGGCCGTTGCCGGCAAGACCGGGCCCGGGGAGCACGCCTGCAGCCATGACCGCAACGAGGAGCGCTCCGGGGAGCGAGCGGCGGAGGCGTCGAGCGGGCATCGGTCGATTCACGGGAACCTCGGCGCCGGTCGGGAGACGCGCACCCGCCGGACCGCGAGCACGCGGTGAGCGCGGTCCCGGCGGGAGCCGACGCCCGTCCGGCGTGGACGCTGAACGTAGGCCTTGCATTCTGCACCGGGATATCGCCCGAAGGTCCCAGTCGGTACCAGTACGGAGCGGTCCTGTGCGGTCGGGTGCAGTTCCCGAGGGCAACCTCGAGCCGAGACCGCGGGCACGTCGCGAAGCCGTAGTTTCCCGTTCCTGAAGTCGCCCGCTGGTTGCCGCCCGGGACCCCCGCGCCGCGCCGGCGGCCGAGCCGAGCCCGCCGAGCCGAGCCCGGAGCCCGCGGCGCGGCCCGTGCGCGCGGGGGCGCTCCCGACCCCGACGCGGGGTTCGCGACCGGCGTGAAGCGCCACGTGCGAGCCGGCGCGCTCCCTGCCTCTCGCGAGGCCGACGGCTCCGGGGCGGCTTCAGCCGGCGGCCGGCACCGGGCGGACTGCGGCAGGTCGGCCGCCGGCGTCAGTGCGCAGCGAGCTCCCGGCGGAGGGCCGGCAGCGCGTCGGCGAACGCCTCTCGCCAGTCGCGCATGGGCACGCCGGAGGGCATCGGCGTCGGCTCCAGCACCGCCCACAGCGGCGGCGTCGAGGCACGCCGCCAGGTCGAGGCCGGGACGTCCACGACCTCGACGTCGATCTCGAGCCGGTGCAGCACCTCGCGCGCCCAGTCGGCCCGCGACGCGCGTCCGCCGTTGACAAGGTGGTGAATCGTCACCGAGCCCGGAGGCGCGGGCGTGTCGGTCCCCACGATCTCGACGATCGCCTCGGCCAGGTCCGGGGTGTAGGTGGGCGTCCCGATCTCGTCCCCGGTCACGCGGAGCGTGTCGCCCGCCGCCTTGGCGCGAACCGCCGCGGCAGCGATCTTGGCCGGGAAGTCGTTGCCCGGCGGCCCGAACAGCCACGCCGTCCGGACGATCGAGAGCCGCCCCGCGGAGCCGGCGAAGGCGTCGGTCGCCAGCTGTTCGGCCACCGCCTTGGCCTCGCCGTACGGGTTGATCGGGTGGCGCCGGTCGCCTGGCGCATAGCCCCGGCGATCGGTGCGCCGCCCGTCGAACACCTCGTTGGTCGAGATGATGAGCAGGTCCGTCCCGCGCGCCGCGCAGGCCCGGGCGATCTCCCCCACGGCCGTCCCGTTGCGCCGCATGGCGACCTCGGGCTCTCGCGCGTTGCCGTCCACGTCGGTCCAGGCGGCGGTGTGGACCACGACTTCGGGCCGCTCCCGGTCGAGCAGCGCACCGAACGAGGCGGCCGTGACGGTGTCGAGCTCGATCTCGGGCTGGTCCCAGCCGATCGGCGGGCGCATGCCCGCGAAGGGCGCCTCCTCGAGTGCCGCGATGAGCGCGCGCCCGAGCCGGCCGACGACCCCCACGACCGCGACGCGCACGTCAGGCGGTCCTGTCCACCGCGCGTCCAGCCGCGAGCCGGTCGCCGTACTGGCGGGCGTAGTAGGCGTCCCAGTCGCCGGACTTCGCGCTCGCGATCCAGTCGGGGTTGTCGCGATACCAGGCCACTGTCGCCGGCAGGCCCTCTGCGAAGTCCACCGTCGGCCGCCAGCCCAGCGCCGCCAGCTTCGCGCCGTCCATCGCGTAGCGCCGGTCGTGGCCGGGCCGATCGGGCACGGTGCGGACCAGTGACCAGTCGCGGCCCGTGGCCGCCAGGAGCCGGCCGATCACCTCACGATTCGGCAGCTCCGTCCCGCCGGCGACGTTGTACGCCTCGCCCGTGACGCCGTGGCGCAGGACGAAGTCGATCCCGGCCGCGTGGTCCGAGACGTGGAGCCAGTCGCGGACCTGCATGCCGTCGCCGTACATCGGGAGGGGATGGCCCGAGAGCGCGTTGGTGGTGAACAGCGGGATGAGCTTCTCGGGATGCTGGTGCGGGCCGTAGGTGTTGGAGCCGCGAGTGATGACCACGTCAACGCCGAACGTGACGCCGTACGCGCCGACCAGCAGCTCCCCGGACGCCTTCGCGGCCGCGTACGGGCTGCGCGGCGCGAGCCTGTCGGCCTCGACGCTCCGGCCCTCGGCCACCTCGCCGTAGACCTCGTCGGTGCTGACCTGGAGGAAGCGCGGGGCGGTATTCCGATCGCCTCTGCGGGCGCGCTCCGTCTGGACCCGCACCGCCTCGAGCAGGACGTGCACGCCGATGACGCCCGTGCGCAGGAACGCCTCCGGGTCGAGGATGCTGCGGTCGACGTGGGTCTCCGCGGCAACGTTGACGATGGCGTCGGCCTGGGCGGCGAGGGGGGCGACGAGCGATGCGTCCGCGATGTCCCCGCGGACGAAGGTGAAGCGCGCGGCCTGCTCTGGGTCGTCCTCGACTGCGGCGAGGTTGGCGCGATTGCCCGCGTAGGTCAGCTTGTCGAGGACCGTGACCCGGGTGCCGTCGCGGCGGGCGAGCAGCTGGCGGACGAGCTCTGAGCCGATGAACCCGGCGCCGCCGGTGACGAGGAGGTTGGCGCCCGGGCCGATGGCCGGCGCCGAGCCAGGACGGAGGTCGCTCATGCCGGGTCCCGCGGGCGCTCGACCGGGCGCTCCAGACGACCGGCAGTGTCATCGGCTTCCGCCAGCTCGGCGGCGCGCAACAGCGAGGGCACGGTTCCGGCATCGGCCCAATGCCCCTCGTAGACCGGCGCGAACAGCCGCTTGCCCGGGATGTAATGGTTGAGGACGTCGGTGATCTCGAACTCGCCGCGGCCCGACGGGGCCAGGTGGGCGATGACGTCGAACGCGTCCGGCCGGAGGAAGTACACGCCGATCGGGATGAGGTTGCTCTTGGGCTCCTTGGGCTTCTCCTCGAAGCCCACCACGTGCCCGTCGGCGTCCAGCTCTGCCACGCCGAACCGCTCCGGGTCCGGCACGCGGTAGAGGAGCGTCCCAGCGCCCCAGCCGCCATCCTCGAACTGACCCGCGACCGGCGCCAGCGGCTCCCCGCGAAGGATGTTGTCGCCGAGGACCACGCAGAACGCCTCGTCGCCGATGAAGTCCCGAGCGAGGCCGATGGCGTGCGCGATGCCCAGCGCCCCGCGCTGGTAGCGGTAGGTGAGTTCGAGGCCGAAGTGCCGGCCGTCGCCTAGCAGCTCGACGATGTCGCCGACGCTCTTGCCGCCGACGATCACCATGACCTCGCGGATGCCCATGCCCGCCAGCGTCTCCAGCGGGTAGTAGATCATCGGCCGGTCGTAGATCGGCAGCAGGTGCTTGTTGGTCACGATGGTCAGTGGGAACAGCCGGGTGGCGGTGCCGCCGGCGAGGACGAGGCCTTTCATCGCTGGGGAGCGTACCGCATCGGGAGGGTGTCGCCTGCGACGTCCCGGCGTCCTGCGAGGCCAGCGTGTTGCATGGCTGCCCTCGATGCCGCCGCCGGCACCCGCCGCCCCACCCGCGGCCAGCGACCCGCGGCCCGGACCCGCGGCCGGACCTGAGGCCCCGACCCGCGACGCCGACCCGCGGCCAGTGGCCCGCGGCCAGTGGCCCGCGGCCCCACCCGCGGCCCGGACCTGAGGCCCCGACCCGCGACGCCGACCCGCGGCCCGGACCTGAGGCCCCGAC
>JAJYMP010000390.1 GCA_021786915.1 Chloroflexota bacterium | reverse complement strand
GACGAGGCGCGGCTCTGGCTGCTGTCGCGCGACGGCGACCCCCAAGCCTTCGGGGCGATCTTCGACCTGCATCGCGACCGCGTCTTCTCCCACGCCCTCCGGCTGCTCGGGTCGTGGGCGGACGCCGAGGACGTTGCCGCGGCGGCGTTTCTGGAGCTCTTCCGGCGGCGATCGGACGTCCGGGTCGTGCGAGGGTCGGTCCTGCCGTGGCTGCTCGTCACGACTGCAAACCTTGCCCGTAACTCCTCGCGTGCGAAGCGGCGGCACCGCGACTTCCTCGCCCGGCTTCCCCGGGCAAGTGAGGCGGCGTCGGTAGAGGACCGCCGGTCCATCGACCTCGATCCGAGGCTCCTCCGTGCCTTGCGCGAGCTCCCTGAGGCCGATCTCGCCCTGCTCGCACTGGTGGCGCTTGAGGACTTCGCGATTGCGGACGCGGCCGCCGCGCTGGGCATTACCCCGGCGGCGGCAAAGACGCGGCTGCATCGGGCGAGGGATCGGGTCCGCCGGAACTTGCCTGACCTCCTCGTTGTCGTTGACCAGATGGGAGATTCGCGATGACCGTGCGCATGAACGATCGCTACGCGACGGCGCTGCGTGATGCGCTGGTGGACTACGCCGGGTCGGCGCCCGCTCGGTCTCCCCGCCGTGTGCGGCGTCTCGCGTGGGCTGCCGTTGCCTGTCTGGTCTTCCTCGTGGGTGCCGCGTCAGGGGCGGTGGCCGCGGCCGTCCTGCTACCCGGCAGCCCAGACATCGCGGAGCTGGCGAGCAGCACGACAGCCACGGGCGAGGGGATCCAGACCATCGAGTTGGGCGTCGCGCCCCAGGGCGCGACCGACCTGGAGATCAACCTGACGTGCCTCACGTCGGGGACCTTCCTGACAGCAGACGGCGCGTCGCTCGTGTGCGACGCGGCAGCGGCAGGCAGTGGCGCGATGGCCTGGCACCTGGCCGTCGCGCCCGGCATGCACTCCACGACGATTAGTGCCGGCCCCGGCGAGAGGTGGCGGCTCACCGCGACCTACGCACGGGTGTCCGATACCGCGTGGGGTGTGAATGCCGACGGGCTCACTTTCGGAGTCGCCAACGGCCGCGGGACGCCCGATCTAGTGGCGGCGATCGCCACCAACGGTCGAGCGGGATATGTCTACAGCCGGGACCTCTTCGTGCCGACCCCCACATCGCTCCAGGTCGGCGGCCATTCCGGCACGGGCCGTTCCGTCCGCGTCTACGCTTCCGACGGCCGCACCGTCGTCGGCGAGCTCACCATCGGGCTCCCGGCCAGCGCCGCTCCTTGACCTGTCCCGCGACGACCGCCTCCGGATCGGTCGCGCAACCACGGTGTCCTTGTCGTCGGGCGGTAGGAGACGCGGGGTGCGCTCCGGCGGCTGCCGCGCAACGGATCGTGGCTGGTCAGGAGGTGCCCAGTTCGGAGTTCACATGCCGTCACAGGGGACGGCTCGGACGGGGCGGAAGTTGGCGGCCAGATTGCGGGCGCGCGGCGGGCGCGTGGCGCAGGCTCTGCGCCGGACCGGCCCGCCGCGCGGCCCTTCCGCCGCCGAGTTACGGCGCAGGGGCGAAGCTCACCGAAACGGAAGGGGCCGAGGCTGGGTCGGCCCCGACGCGTACGAAGCCCTTGTTCGGGACCATGTGCCCGACGACCGTCTTCAGGTCTGCGGCGAAGACCGGCCAGACCGCAGTGACGGGCCTGCCGGCCTGGTCCCGCTGCCCACCCGAGGGGTCGATCAAGGCGTCTCGCGACACGTAGCCGATCTCATTGCCGGCCCGATCGGACGCCGGGATGTAGTCCGGGACGAGGGTGAGGTTCAGGCTCCCGGCGTAACCCCACGCGGCATCGGGGATCGGGCCCTTCGTGGGCCCGGGCGATGCGGCCATGACAGTGGCCGTGCCAGCGAGGGCGAAGATCGCCGCGAGAAGTGCAACGAAGCGGAGATGCTTGGGCGATGTCACGACCGGCCTCCTAGTAGTTCTGGCTCGGTGAGGTCCAGCCGCCCGAGAACTGGTAGCTGGCACCGGTCCAGTAGTAGCCGTAGGCCAGCGTGTGGAAGCTCTGCAGGCCAGACGGGTTGGGGCAGAGGCTCGCCCACAGCTGCCATGCGGAGGTCGAGACGTTGCTGTAGTAGGTGTCCGTTGCCCCGCAGTAGCTTGGCCCGTATCCCACCAGCGAGGTCCCGAGGAATCCGGAGGGGACGTTTCGATTGCTGCCGGAACAGCTGCCCGACACCCAGTTCTTGATGACGATCTGCCCATAGTTGACGGCTACATCATGGATACCGGATTGGACGCAGACGCTCGCGTATGGCCCGGAGTTCGGTATCCACCACTTGGCGCCGTCGTTGAGCGGGGAATCCGCGCTACCCAGGACGAGCGCTGGCTGGCTCAAGATCAGCCAGACTCCAATGAGGGCACCGGCTAGCCTTCGCGTGCAGACACCTACCTTTCCCCCCGGGCGGGCGCCCGGAGATGCTGCTCGATCCGCCGACACTGCACGCCTGGGCGGCGCTGCGTCATGCGGCATTGTGCGCATGCCGCTCACGCTCGCCCGCCGAGCCACGTCGAGAGTTCCGGCGAGCAGCAGGAAATCGCCCGCAGAGCGACGCGGCGGGCCACCGCCTCAATAGGCCGGGAGGATGCGCCATCCGCCGAGCTGGCCGACTTAGTGGGCACGTCCGCCGTCCCCTCGGACGCCGAGTCCTGTGTCGTCAATCCGGGCGCGCATGATCGCGTCGCCGACCCTGCCCTTGGAGCCAAACCCACGCGATGCCACTGACGCTGGGTTCCAGTCAACGTCGCAACGCTGGTGGTGACCCGAGGAGCGAGCCGAGCCGATCCGCCAAAGTGGGTGCGCCGCCGCGACCCCGCCGCCTACTCGATGCTCAGGGTCGCCCGGCGCCCCGGCTCGGCTGTCGCCCCCCTCACGGCGGGCTAAGCATCGCGGCCGACGCCGAGGACCGGACTCTTGCCGGACCTCGCGGAGAGGCTCGCGCGGGCCTCACGGTAGAGGGAGGACACTGCGCGGGGGCTGGCCCCGAGCGGACGAGTTTCGAGCGTGATCTACGCGAGCCGGATCAGTCCCACGCTGAGGTCGGTACCGGAGGCGCAAAGCCTCTCGCCCCGACCAACTGACCTCTTTGTCCTTTCCCCTGCACGCCACTCCCGTTTTCGGCGTGCCGACTGGGTGTCCGCGCGCCGGATCCACGGCTGCCTGCCGCCGACCAGCTGCGCCATGACCTCGGCCCTGTCACCGACCAGGACGGCGCGATCCGGGGCGATCGCCTCGACGAGCGCCCGCCCGGCGAGCAGGTCCTCGGCCACCCTCGCCTCGACGATCACCGGGCCCAGAACCTCCAGTCGCTCGAATGCGGCGGCCGTCGCCTCGGCTCGCCGCAGCTCGTACTCGCGGCGCGCCCCCGCGCGCTCCGGCCGCTCGGGGAGCTCGACCTCCCAGAGCGAGCGCAGGTCGTCGAGCCAGGCCAGCGCGCGCGCCGGGTCGACGACGCCACGGCCGGCCGCCGGACGCCGCGCCTCCTCGATCTCCGCCAGCATGGCGCCCTTGCGGCGCAGGTAGTCGTCGTCGCCGACGCGGCCGAAGGCGTTGTCGAGCGCGAGCGCCCGGAGCTCCTGCTCAAGGCGCCCGATCCGCCGGGTGTCGAGCGGCGCGGCCGCGCCCGTGAGCGCCTCCACGACCCGCCGCCTGGCCGGTTCGTCGAGCTTGGCGGTCGCCAGCAGCGCCGCGACCTGCCACTCGTAGACCTCGGCCCGGAAGCTGAGGCGCGACCCCGCCGCCTCCCGCCAGCCCGCGCACACCGGGGATGGGTGGACCATCCGGCGCCGGCCGTTGGGCGCCTGCCCCGTCAGCTGGGTCCCGCACCCGTGGCAGGCGAGGCGCGGCGGGTAGACCCGCTCCTTGGCGGACCTCACGCCGGGCGTCGAGCGCTCGCGCCGCAGCGCCTGCACCCGCTCCCACAGCGCGTCGTCGACCGGCGGGTCGACCTCGCCGTCAGCACGCCGCCGCCACGGCGCCTCGACGCGCTCCTCGTCCGAGAAGCCCCGGTACCGGACCAGGTACCCGTTGTAGACCGGGTTGCGGAGCAGCTCCGCGATCCCGGCGGCGGTGAGCGGCCGCCCGGTCCGCGCGGAGGCGTAGCCGCGGCGGGCCGCCTCGAGCTCGAGCGTGTCGTCGCTGTAGGCGCCGGTCGCGTACAGCTCGAACAGCGCCCGTGCCTCGCCGATGTGCTCGGGATCGGGCTCGAGGACCGGTCGCGGGCCGGCAGTCCGCCGGAAGCCGAGCGCCGGGTGGCCGCCCGGGTCCCGCTGCGAGCGGAACTTGGCCGCCATGCCGCCAGCGATCGCCCGCGCCCGGTCGAGGTTGTCGATCTGGGCCTTCACCGCCTGCTCGCCGAAGTCGCCCTGGCGCGCGGGGTCCGAGCTCAGCAGCCTCCGGTCGGCGAAGTACAGGACGCAGCCGCGGGCGTGGAAGGCGTCCCGGTACGCGAACGCGAGCGCCGGGTCGCGCATGAACCGGCTGAAGTAGGGGACGAGCCCGACACGCACCCGGCCCTCGGCCGCCCAGGCGAGCGCGGGCTCCAGGCGCCCCGCGTCCCAGCCCGGCGACGCGTCGCGGAGCTCAAGCCCCGACGGGACGACCCCGGTCCGCCGCTCGGCGAGGTCGAGCTCGTGCGCCTGGCCCTCCGGCCCGCCCCGGTAGTCCTGCGCCTCGGTCGACACCCGGATGACCCGGAACGAGGGGAGCCCTGCGAGGTCCTCCTCGTCCATCGGCAGCCGCCGGAAGGCGTCGGGCACGCCGATCCGCCGGCGCGTCGTGCGTCTCGGCACGGTGCGCTCCTTCTGGTATCGCGTACCCGCCGCCGATGATAGCGGACGCCTCAACCGCCCTTGCCTGCCGGCAGGCCTCGGCGGCCTCGATCAGGCGCGCGAGGGCGGCCACGAACCCGTGGGCGGGTTCGAGGTGGACGCGATCGACGACGGGTTGGCGTGGCACCCGGCGAACGTAGCGCCGACGACCTTAGCCGAGAACTGGTCGTGTGTACGGAGCTGGGTACGTGAGGATTGCTCGCGATCTCGAGCACACGAACGCCGCCATTTCCGTCCGGATCCCGACACCGGACAGGTGGAATCCGGATCGATCGAGAAACGCAGAGTCAACAGAGCTGTCACGGCGCACGTCCATCGTCACTCGCTGGATGCGAGACTGACACACGGGCTCCAATCCGGACAGAGGACCTTGAGGGCGATGGCGTGACGGTCGACGGGACCGAGGCAGTGTCGCTGCGGCCGGCCGACCCAGCAGACGACACAACGATTGCTGCCGCGATTGAGCATGGCAACCGCGGGTCGACGAAGCTCGTGCTGCCTAGGCGGCTTCGCCGGCCGCCCTCGTTGGGGGACTCGACATGACCCAAGACGCCGACCTGTGGACGATGCCATTCGGAGGGGAGATCTCCTGGCGTGTCGTCGAGGACTTCCTTGCCCTCAACCTGCGCGAGCACGAGCATCTCGAATATCGCGAGCAGGTGGACCCAAAGGGGGGTCGCGACCGCTTCATCGAGGCCGTCGCCGCGATGGCGAACACCGGCGGGACGGGTCTGATCCTCATCGGGGTCAAGGAGGACGCAGCGACGGACCGTCCGGCGGAGGGTTGGCGACTTGCACCCGGGGACGTGCGGCCGCAGTCGCTAGAGCAGCGATGCCGTGCCCTTGAACCCTACGTGCCGGTCGAGATCGCCTGGGCCATCAAGCCGGACGCGGGACAGATTACTCTGGTCAGGGTCCCGGACTTCTGGGACCGCCCAGTGTTCGTGCCAGATCGCGGGGTCCTGATCCGACGGGGGCAATCCAACGGCCCCGCTTCCCTCGATCAACTCCGCTGGTGGTTTGCGCCCGCCACTGGCCTGGCGACATCGCTGGGCTTCGACCACGGCTTCGCCGGCTACTTCACGCTTGGGGTGACACAGGGGCCCCGCGTCAATGTCGGCGTGACGCCGAGCAGGCCGTGGGGTCGGACCCGCTGGGACGAATCGACAGACGAGCTGCTGGAGCGGACGGCCGCTCGCTGGTATCGCGACCTTGGGCAGACGTCCATCGCGGAGAAGCTGATCAACTTCTCGGCTGTAGGCCAATCGACTGATACGACGAGCTTCGTTCGCTGCTTCCCGACCGGAGCGGTACTCCGCCATTCGGACTTGCCGATGATGTCGACGGGCAAGTTCGCCGACGTCGAGGATCTCGCTGAGGAGATCCTGAAGGCGTGGCACTTCGCCTTGGTCGGGGTACCCACGGTGCTGGACGACTACCGTGGTCCTTTGACACTGTGGTTCGCCGTGAGTGGCATTGAAGATGGGCTGCTTTTTCCGTCTCGTCCCCGAGGTCTTGATAGGAACCCGCTGTCACCAACCGGAAGCTGGACGAACACATGGACGGACATCGCTCAGCAGTCATCTGGAGAGGAGACCGCGGCCGTCCTGCTCGGGGGACTGGCGAGGGCCCTTGGGTACCGGCGAGCGGGCACGGCAATTCGCGAAGCAGTCGACGCCGCATCGGCTCGCCTGCTGAGAGACTAGGGGGCTTACACGCCCCGGCCAGAGGAACATCGAACGAGAGCTTGTCACCCCGGCGGGCGCGCCGCCCGCTAGAGTTGATGGCATGGCGGCGACCTCAGGAAGCATTGGGGGGCACGTGACCGAGCCGCGCACAGGGATCAACAACCACGCAGGCTTCGTCTGGTCGATCGCCGACCTCCTGCGCGGGGACTACAAGCAGTCCGAGTACGGCCGCGTCATCCTCCCGCTGGTCGTCCTGCGCCGGCTCGACTGCGTCCTCGAGCCCAGCAAGAGGCAGGTCCTCGACCGCCTCGCCGCCCTCGCGGGCCGGCTCGAGAACGTGGGCCCGGTGCTCCAGGCGGTGACCGGCATCGAGGTGTACAACACCAGCCCGCTGACCCTCAAGAAGATCCTCGGCGACCCCGCCCAGGTCGCGGGCAACCTGCGCGCCTGGATCGCGGCCTTCGACCCCGAGACCCGCGACGTCATCGAGAAGTTCGACCTCGACGCCCAAATCGGCCGCCTCGACCGCGCCAAGGTGCTGTACCTCGTCCTGTCCAGGGTGGCCGAGGTCGACCTCGACCCGGACGCGGTGAGCAAC
>JAJYMP010000671.1 GCA_021786915.1 Chloroflexota bacterium | reverse complement strand
GAGGAGCTGGCCGCGTACTTCGCCTCCTGGAGTTTCCGACGGGCCTCGACGTCTTCTTCGCCCAACGTGAAGATCCCCTTGATCTCCGCGTCGGAGCTGAAGTTGCGCTCGACGAACTCCCGGTTGTAGACCAAGACATCGAGCGGGCGATCGCTCTTCCACTGCACTGGGCCTCCGCAGCGTTGTGCATCGGCGGCGATCACTCGAGCGATCGTGGACTTGCCCGACCCATTCGGGCCAAAGACGAAGTTGATTCGACTGAGCGACGAGAGGCTGTCCACTCCCCGGTAGCATGCGATGCCGTCGAGCCGGACTGCGTCGATCACGAGGCCATCCCCCCGAGGCAGTTTGGAGAGTCAGGCGCCTCGCCTCAACAGACGCGCTCGCGTTCACCCGACTGCGAGGGGCCGCATCGTGTCAATTGTGCGCTGTCTCGGCCGGGCGAGTGCATGCCTCGCAACTCGCCGCCCGGCTCCAGCCTTGTTCAGGAGATTGCGCCGCCATTAGGCCCGGTTCCCGGTCGAGATCCCTGGCAGGCGCCCAAGGCTCGTCCAGGTCGCGGCGTCTACCGTGCGGGGAAGTGGCCTGCCCGCCAGGTCTCCGATTGTCGAGCTCGGGGCCGCTGTCCACCGCGGCGGGGCCAGCCGGCCGAGGTGGCGAAAGAGCCGGCATCAGCGGCACCGACTTCGAGCACCGTGCGGGCCCCCAATGAGTTGGTGGCCAGCACCCGCGCGGCGAGCAGCAGGCGCTCGTCCGGGACATCAGCTAGACCGGCGGACGATAGGCCACCGCCCGGCGACCTCGGCGCCCTGCTACCTTGCCCGCATGGGGGAATGGCGGGTCAAGTACGACGGGACGTGCGCGCGCTGTGGCGCCGTGCTGATGCGAGGGACGCCGGCGGTCTGGGACCGGGCCACGAAGACGATCCGCTGCATCGAGTGCACGGCCGCGCCGTCGTCGCCGCCTCCGCCCGAGCCGCCCGTGGTCCCCGTGGTGGACCACGGCGTGGCCGGCCGTTCAGCCCGCGCCGAGCACGACCGCCGGGCCGCCAAGCGCGACGCCGCCATCACGGAGCGCTGGGGCACCGGGCTCGTCGCCAAGGTCGTGCGCGCCGTGACTGTCGAGCCGCGGTCCACCCGGGCGTGGGCGATCGGCGCCGCGGGCGAGGAGAAGCTCGCGGCCGAGCTGGCGAAGGTCCCAGGCCTGTGGATGCTGCACGACCGGCGCGTGCCCGGGACGCGCGGCAACATCGACCACATCCTCATCGGGCCGGCCGGCGTCTTCGTCGTCGACGCAAAGGCGCACAAGGGCGCGATCGCCATCCGCGACCGGGGTGGGTGGTTCAACAGAGACCTCCGACTGACCGTCGGCGGCCGCGACTGCTCGAGGCTCGCCGACGCGATGGGCTGGCAGGTTGAGGCCGTCGCGTCGGCCCTGCGGGACCGCGGCGTCGACACGCTGCCGCCGATCACGCCGGTGCTCTGCTTCCTCAAGGTCGAGTGGCCGATCCTCAGGGCGCCAGAGACCTTCCGCGGCGTCCGGCTCGAAGGCCCGCACTCCCTGGCCCGCCTCGTGGCGGCCGCCCCGGCGCTGACCGAGGCCCAGATGGACGAGCTGGCCGTGGTGCTGTCTCGAGCATTGCCCGCGAAGTAGGCGGTCGCTAGCCCGACTGAACCTGCCGAGAGTGACTAGCGGGCGGGCGCATGGGGACGGTCTCCGCCTTCCCGTCACGTGTTCGAGTGTGGCGAGGACGTCACGCGAGCCGCGGAGCCTAGCGGCGTGCCCGACGCGACCAGGCGCGGCGCCACGGTGGAAGGTCGGGTGTCGAAGCTGCCGGGCCAACAGCAAGAGTCGACGGCTCGTCGGGCACCGCCCAACGCGCCATGAAGTCCTGGACCGCCGGGTTTGCATCGAGGATCGCCCGGCTGACGTTGACGTCCACCAGGATGAGCTCCTTGCCGGAGATGATCCGTTCTCGTTGCGTATCGAAGGCACGGTGGATGGTTGTCTTCGCGTCCGTGAGCGTTTGTCGCTCGGCGCGACTCGCGCTAAGCCCGGTGAGCCAGCTGATGGTGCTCCCAACGAGCCCTGGGCGCAGCCGTGCGGCAAGAGGCGCCTCCGCATTGACAAGCGCGCGCACTGCGCCGGCATCGCCGAGCATGAGCGGGTCGGTAGTCGCGAGCTCGGCGGCCTCGGCGACAAGCCGCCGGCCGCGCGCCGTGTCCCGATCCAGGATGGCCTCGAGCGTGAGCAGCTGGAGGACAAGGGCTCGCTCCGCGCGATCCACCTGGCCGAGGCGGAAAGCCCGCAAGTCCTCGCGCCTCCTCTCGCGCCTGCCGACCCACGCCTCCAGGAGCGGCCCGACCACGGCAAGGAGCACGGCAACGAGGCCCGTGACACCTGCGCCGAGCAGCGCCGCGACACCCGCATCGATCATCTGGTCCCCCTCCTGCCCGGGCGGCTGCTCCGCACCGCGCCTCGAAGCACGACCCAAAGGGAGCGCCTAGCGGTAGTGGTACCAGATCGCTCAGGAGTTCGTGCCAGCTCGAGAAGTCCAAGCCACTCCAGTAGATTGCGAGCAGCGCAAGACGCGAGGAACGCTCAACTTGTCGACGATTGAGAACGTTTGCGGGTACGAGCGCGGCCACCCGGGCGAGCCGGGTCGATCAGCGCAGGCCCGGTCGGGTTGCTCTTCGGGCTGTCCATGGTGACCGAGAGCCGACGCGCCCCGTCGGGCCCCTCGACCGCCACGATCGTCACCTGGCGGCCCAGCGCTTCGGAGACCCCCGCAAACGCGGTGACGCCGTGTGGACCCGCGAAGGCGGTCAATTCCACCGCCTCGACGTCAACGTGCACTCGAACTTGGCAGATCGCCCGCGCTGGCGCCGGCAGGTCCCCATTCGGTGCAGCCCACCGGCGGTCAGAGAGGGGCCGAAGGTCGAGATCGAAGACGATTGTCTGACCGTCGGTCACCTCGACACTGCCGGACAATTCCGCCTCCATCGCGCTTCGTAGCACGCCCAGGAGCGGGGCAGGCACGCCTTGCTCGTCGGCGACAACGACCCGCGTCGCGTCGTATCCCCCGAGAACACCCAGCGCACGAGCACGATCGTCGGAGTCGGCGAAGTCCACCCGCGCGGACAGTAGTTCGAGGCTTCGCGTGTGCCAGCGGAAGTCCGGCACCTGCCACCAATCGGGGCGTTCGATTTCGGCGATCGCCCGGGTCTCAATCCCCTTCATCCGCGCCGCCACCGCGGCGTCTGCCGTGAATCCAGACCGCGAGACAATGCATCGCCGGTCCAAATTGAGCTTCCCTAGCTTCTCAACGAGCTGCTCGACATCCGGCAAGTCCATAGGCGACTTCCGGTCCCGAACCTCGACCCCGACTCTCAGAACGCGGTTCCCCGTCGGCACCTCGACCAGGACATCCACTTGGCGTGGCGTGCCCGTGATGACTTCCCGGAGCGTCACGTTCGCCGTTACCCGGGCGCCCGGAATGCCGACGATCGACCGCTCTATCGCCGCGACGACGTTCTCAATGACTCGCCACCTGGGAAGTCGCCGTGTCACCCGGAATCCCGCCGACGGTGGGCCTGACCGCCAGCCACCTCGTTGTGAGGCTCCATCCTGCGCTCCATCGCGTCGCATAACGCCCCTGCCTTGGATGGCCTTCGCCGTCCGAACGTCTGGTGAGCAGGGTACCGGGGACTAAGCGGTGCGCGACTCGACCAAGGCCCGCCGCGATCCGCTTCTCTGATCGGCATAACATCAGGGGACGCACCCGAAGTTCGCTTGATGTTCAGGCGGCCGGGCCGGTGCGCATGACTCTCGCGGGGATGTTCGCCTGACACCCCCGGAATCTGACGGCGCGGAGCGCCCGAGGAGCGGTCGAGACACCGGCCCCTGAACGTAACCCGGGGCCAAGCGCTGGACAACCGCCTGATTTGCGTCAGTTTGACTCTGGATCAGGGGGTTCCAGGTTCGAATCCTGGCGCGCCAGCCAACACACTGCCTGTGGTGCGGCACCTCGGCTCGACCGCCAGATGGGGCGATCTCGCAGCCCGTTCCGTGCTACTCAGCTCTGAGAACGGTTCCGCTCCGCGACGCTGGCCGCGATCTCACGATTGAGGTGTGCGCCGAGCGGCGTCCACGCTGGTCGCTCGAGGTTGCAGACGTCCATCGCGATCCGCGCGTAGACCCGGGCCGCGTCGACCAGGTCAGCCACGGCGAACGACTTGCGGGTGGCATGGCTGGCCGAGCGCGGCGCGTACGAGATGGCGGGGATGCCCAGCTCGTTGAACGCGTTCGTGTCGCGCCACATGCTGGTCACGGGGTCGGCCACGATCTGGGGCGGGTTGGGGAACACTAGGGCGTGCTGGCGTCGGATCGCCTCGATCAGCGGCTCGGCGCCGCGCACCTCGTAGCCGGGCCGGTACAGGAACAGCTCGACCTCGCCCTCGACGCCCACCTCCCGCAGCAGGGCCCGCAGCTCCTCGCGCACGTCCAGCGGGTTCACCCCGGGCAGGATCCGCGTGTCCACGTAGAACGCAGACACCTGGGGGGCGCTCGTGAGGCTGTAGGGGTAGCCGCTCCGGATGGCGTTGACCGACGCCTTGGGCACGATCCGGCCGTACTCGCTCTGGTAGGTGTGCCGCTGCTGGTACTCGTACGCCCAGCGCTCGAATGCCGCGATGACCGCGCTCGCCCGGACGATCGCGTTGGGCGAGTCCGCAAGGCCGGTCGGCCGAGGCAGGTACGGCGTGTAGTAGCGGGGCGTGTCGGTGACGACGGTCACCTTGAAGTGGGCCTTGCCCGGCTCGATGCCCACGATGCCGAACCCGGTGCCCTCCGCCACGAGCGCGAAGTCGCCCACGACCCCGTGGGTGGCCATGAACCGCACCCCGAGGTCCTTCGACAGGTAGGCCGGCCCCTGCCACTCGTCGATGGGCTCGCGCGAGATCTCGCCGGCCACGGCGCTCACGACCAGGTCGCCCCGGAGCGGGAAGCCGGCATCGCGGATCGCCTTGGCCGCCACCAGGAAGGCCGCCATCGGCCCCTTGTCGTTGACGACGCCGTCACCGTAGATCTGATCGCCCTCCACCCAGGCCGAGTGGTAGAGCGGGTCGTTGGGGTCCTTGGCGGACCACACGGCATCCGGTCGGAGCGTGGTGTCGAGGTGGGCGTTGAAGACCAGGCTGTAGCCGCCGCCGGCCCCTGGGAGCCAGGCGGCGACGCTGAACCGGTCCTCCACCAGCGCGTAGCGCTTCGGCACGAACCCGTTCCGCCCCAGCCAGTCGAACACCACCTGGCCGGCGGCGCCCTCGCTGCCTGTCGGGCTGTCGGTGTTGCCGAGCGTCAGGGCGAGGTCCACGACCTCCTCGGGGTCGATCCGGGCGACGACGTCGTCGGGGTTCATCGCGAGGCCTCCTCCTGCTGGAGCGATGGAGCGTTGAGTGAGACGGGAACCAGGGTGGGCTCGTGCGGCCCCACGCTCTCGACACGGGCGGGGACGCCGAGCCAAGCGATCGCGGACGCCGTGAACAGCACGCCGACCGCCACCAGGATCGCCGCGTGCGCGCCGTAGCCGTCCATGACGGCAGCCAAGACGATCGGCCCCAGCAGCGCCCCGAGGTCGGACGAGAACCGGTAGCCGGCGAGCGAGCGCGTGCGCTCGGACGCGGGCACGATCTCGGACAGCAGCGCCGTCTGGGAGCTAGTGAAGAAGTCGCCGAACCCGATGAGCGCGGCGAGCAGGATGAACGTCAGCAGGTCGTGGCTGAGCATGAAGGCCAGGTCCCCGGCCGCAACGGCGGCCAGGCCGGCAGTGATGACCCGCCGTCGCCCGATCCGGTCGCCGAGCATGCCGCCGGGGGTCGCGACCAGGAGCCCGGTGACGGACATCAGCGCGATGGCCGTCGCGATCGACACGCCGCCCAGCGCGAGCGATGTGGCGGCGTAGAGGGGCAGCACCGTGTTCCGGAAGCCGTGTCGGTGGATCATGTTGGCGACCACGCCCACGTGCGTCGCCAGCGACGCGACCGTCCGCTGGCGGCCGTGCAGGACGCGCGACTCGTCGCCGCCGCCGCGTCGGCCGCCCCGCGAGAAGTCGATGCGCGGCAGGACGGACAGCAGCAGGATGGCGCCCACGACCGACAGCGAGGCCGTGGCGAGGAACGTCTCCCGCCAGCCCAGGGTGGCGCCGATGACGCCGCCGACGAGCGGATACACCGCGATGCCGGTGTTGTTGGCGACGTGGAACAGGCTCATCACCTTGCCCCGGTTCTGGGTCGAGGCGGTGGCGCTCAGCGCCGACAGGACGATCGTGGCCAGGAACCCGACCGCGATGCCGCTGCCGACGCGCGCGGCGACCAGGACGCCAACACTGTTCGCGACGACGCCGACGAACGAGCTCGCGATCAGGAGGAGCACCGAGAAGATGCTCAGCCGGCGGTGCCCGAAGCGGTCGGAGAGGAAGCCCGACGGGATGTCGGCCATCAGGCGGGCGAAGCCGTAGGAGCCCACGATGACGCCCGCCGTTGCGATGCTGACCCCGAGGTCGAGGCGCACCATCGGGACCAGCGGGGTCAGCAGGTTGGTTGCCGACACGAACAGGAAGATCGCGCTGGCGAGCAGCATGGCGTCGCGCGGGATCGGCGGCCGCTCGGCCTTCCCGACCGTCGCCGACGGGCCGCCGGCCGCGCCGACCAGCGGCACCGCAGCCGCGCCCTGCGCCTCTGATGGCGTGCCGGGGCGGTCGGCCGCCATCAGACGGCCGCCTCCAGCGCCCCGCGCTCCGCCCGGAAGGCGGCCTCGATGTCCGCGATTCGGATCGCCGACGGGTCCAGCGCCAGGTCCCGCCGATCGCACACGGCGCGCAGCACCAGCTTGCGCACCTGGCGGGCGTCGACTTGGCTGGCCGCGCACGCCTCGGCGAGGGCCGCCAGGCCGGGCTCGTCGAGCGGGGCGTCCGTCAGCTCGCGGATGGTGTCCACGAGGATCGCGCGGACGGCCTCGGCCGCGGGGAACCCGACCTCCTCAATCAGATCGGCCCTCGACAGGAAGGCGCCGTCCACGCCGGGCCGGTGGTTGGTCGTGGCCACGAAGGTCACATTGGGGCACGAGCGCGCGACGTAGTCCACGCCGGCGAGGGTGGCATCGGTCGCCCGGTGCACGTCCACGGGG
>JAJYMP010000635.1 GCA_021786915.1 Chloroflexota bacterium | reverse complement strand
GCGCACCCACCGCGGTCGCTCGGCATAGGCGCCCGACTCGAGGAACAGCTCGTGGCTGTCGTAGACGAGCAGCCCGCCATGGCGATCGGCGGCTGCAGCCGCCGGGACCAGGCCGGTCAGGTCGTGCCCGTGGTAGACCTCCGCGGCGGGCGCGACGCGGCTCGCGCGGCGTCCCCAGCCGGTCGTCGAGAACGCCCAGTTCAGCAGGAACTCGATGTTTCCCATCCGGGACGGGGACGGCCTGAACCCGAGCCGGTGGAGCGGGTAGCGGACAACCGACCACGGCACCGACACGAGCCAGACCAGCATGATCAGGATCGCGTCGGGCAGGCCGCGGGGGCCGCGTCGGACCGCCGACTTGAACATGGCGACGGCTCGCCCATGGAGCGCCCAGGGCCGATGGAGCCAGGCCCAGGCGAGCCGCCAGCGATTGGGGCTGGGCACGCGGATGATGTCCAGCCCGTCGCGCGTCTCGGCTGCGGGGAGCCCCTCGCCGTCAACCGCGAGACCGATGATCGTGACGACGTGCCCAGCGTCCGTGAGGGTTCGAGCCTCGCGCAGCACTCGGGAATCGCGGTTCACGCCGTTGCGCACGAACATGACGACGCGGCTCATGCCAGCGCCTCCGCGATCCTGCGTGCGGCCCCCGCCGGCTGCAGGCTCAGCCTCCGAGCGCGCTCCCGCGCCAGATCCGGGGCGTTGGCCGGCGCGAAACGGGCCAGTGCCTTCAGCGCCTTGTCGCAGTCGAGTCCGATGAGCGAGATGGCGCCCGCCGACCGCTCGATCGCCTCGGTCCACTCACTGGAATCGCGAAGCACCAGACAAGGGACGCCGAGCCAGGACGCCTCACGCTGGATCCCGCCTGAGTCGGTCAGGATGGCGGCGGCGTGCAGCTGGAGCGCGAGTGCGGTCCGATAGCCCTGGGGAGGGATGACTCGAACGGATGGGGGCAGCGACAGCCCTGTCGAGGCGAGCGCGCCTCGCGTGCCCGGGTGAAGCGCCAGCACGACTGGCCGGTCAGGGCTCGCCACAGCGGACAACAGCGCAACCCAGGCGTGCACGGCTGACTCGAGTCGGTTCTCGGCACGGTGGATCGTGGCGAACAGGTAGCTTCCCGGCATCAGGTCGAGGGATCGGATCGATCCGGGGTCGCGCACCTCGGCCGCCACGCGGGACGCCAGGTCCTGCATCAGGTCGCCCACCTGGAGCACGCCGCTCGTGATGCCCTCGGCGGCCAGGTTCGCCACCGCGGCGGGCGTGGGCGCGAACAGCCAGTGCGAGAGGTGGTCCGCCACCAGGCGGTTGAGCTCCTCGGGCATGCGCCGGTCGAACGAGCGCAGGCCCGCCTCGACGTGCGCCACCGGAATGCCCAGCTTCGCCGCCGCCAGCGCGCCGACCAGCGTCGAGTTGGTGTCGCCGTACACGAGGACCGCATCCGGGCGCTCGGCGACCAGGATCGGCTCGAGCGCGAGCAGCATCCTCGCGGTCTGCTCCGCGTGGCCGCCCCCGCCGACGCCCAGCGAGTGGTCTGGCCGGGGCAGCGAGAGCTCGGCGAAGAAGGCCCCGGCCATCGCCTCGTCGTAGTGCTGCCCGGTGTCGACGAACACGTCGTGGTGGCGTGCCCGCAGGGCGGGCACGAGCGCCGCCGCCTTGATGAGCTGCGGTCGGGTGCCGACGACGCTGACGATTCGCACGGGGCGGCTCGGCCTCGGCTCGGGTCCGGCGGGCCGGCGGTCAGGCGCCCGCGCGGACGCGGGTTCCGGCCTGGACGCCCACCCCGAGGTACGTCACGCCGCTGGGGAGCGCGAGCGTCCGCAGGCTGTTGCGGCCGTCGTAGACCACGGCGAGGCCGGGGAACCACGCCGGGTCGAGCGTGGCGAACTGCTTGTCGGCGGTCTGCGTCACGATGGCGCGGTACGGACCGGGCTCGCCCCAGGCCCACGCCCTCGCGCCCAGCGCCTCGATCTCGGCTGCCGTCATCAGGGGGTCGTACGCGGCGACATCGGCGCCGGCGGCGAGCAGGTCGCGGATCAGCGGGATCGCCCGGCTGTACGCCAGCTCCTTGACGCCCTCGCGGTACGTGAGGCCGAGCACCAGCACCGGCGCCCCGGCCAGGCCGCCCAGCAGCGCGCCGATGGTGTCGAGCGCGCGGTCCGTCTGTCCGTCGTTGACCTCGCGCGCGGTCTCCACGATCCGCAGACCGGGGGCCCGGGCGAGGAGCAGGTGGGGGTAGACCGGGATGCAGTGCCCGCCCACGCCGATCCCCGGCATGTGGATGTGGCTGTACGGCTGGCTGTTGGCGGCCGCGATGACCTCGGTCACGTCGATGCCGTGGAGGTCGGCGACCCGGGCGAACTCGTTGGCCAGGCCGATGTTCACGTCGCGATAGGTCGTGTCGGCGAGCTTGCTGAACTCGGCCGCCTCGGCCGAGGACATCGCGACCACCTCGGCATCGATCACCGAGGCGTAGAACGCGGCCGCGCGGTCCGTGGAGGCCGGCGTGATCCCGCCGACGAGCTTGGGGTATGCCGCGAGGTTCGCCAGCACGGCGCCGCTGAACAGCCGCTCCGGCGAGAACGCCACATGGAAGTCCCGGCCGGCCGCCAGGCCCGACGCGTTCTCCAGGCGGGGCGCGAATCGGCCCCGCGTGTCGCCGATGGGGAGCGTGGTCTCGAAGATGACGGTCGACTCGGCGTGGACGCCGGGTGCGATCGAATCGACGGCCGGATCCATGTACCGGTAGTCGGGCTGGTGCTGCTCGTTGAGCATGACCGGCACGATCAGCACGACGACGTCGGCCTCGCGCGCCGCCTGCGCCGCGTCGAGGGTCGCCCGCAGGCGCCCCTCCGCGTGCACGCGACCCACCATCTCGGCGAGGCCGGGCTCCTCGCCCACGTGGCTTCGCCCGGCGTTGATCGCCTCGACCACGGCCGGGTTCACGTCCACCGCGATGACGCTCCAGCCGTGGGTCGCGAACTGCGCCGCGAGCGGCAGGCCCATCTTCCCCGCGCCCACCACGGCGACCGTACCGGCAGTCCCCTCCTCGCCCGTCCAGGGCGAGACGGAACGTGCCGACCCGTGCGTGCAGGGCTGCGGCGGCAGGGTGATCGAGCCGCCGAGCATGGATGCGCCGACCGACGGGCGGGTGACGATGCGGGTCATGCGGGGGCGCCCTCCACGGTCAGGTCCACGGGGCGCACGGTCGAGGCCGCCTCGAGCAGCGCGGTCGCGATCCGCACCGCCCACGCGCCGTCCTCGCCGTCGACGTACGGGCGCTCCCCGGTGCGCGCGGCGCGCACGAACGCGTCGAGCTGCGCCTTGAGCGGCTCGTGGGTCTCGACGTCGATGTCGAGCACGTCGCCGGAGAACGTCGGCGCGTACCCGGCGATCAGCTCGCCGTGGGCGAGGTCCGACTTGGTGAACGTGAGCTTCTGGGTCAGGTAGTCGAGCTCGAACATGCCCTCCTCGCCGATGACCACCAGCTGACGGCGCTTGGCGGGGGTGAGCCAGTTCACGTCGAGCATGCCGGTGGCGCCCGACGGGAAGTGGAGCAGCCCGAACAGGAGGTCCTCGTGCGTCGCGTGCTTCCGCTGCGCAAGCTCGGCGTAGGCGCGCAGGGGGCGCTCGCCGGCGACCCAGCTGAGCATGTCCGCATCGTGCGTGGCGAGGTCCACGGTCACGCCCACGTCCCGGATGCGCGCCGGGAACGGGCCGGCCCGCCGCGAGACGATGGCGTAGATCTTGGTCAGCCAGCCCGCCCGCAGCAGCTCGCCCAGCCGCAGGACCGCGGGGTTGTAGCGCTCGACGTGGCCCACCTGGACCGGGACGCCAGCTGCGCGCCCGGCCGCGACGATGCGCAGGGCCTCGTCATGGGTCGCGGCGAGCGGCTTCTCGACCAGGACCGGGAGCCCGCGCTCGATGGCGGCCAGTGCCAGCGGCACGTGCGCGGTGGTGGGCGCGGCGATCACCACGGCGTCGATGGCGGCCTCGCGGATCATCGTCTGCGGGTCCGCATACCCTTTGGCGCCGGTCTGGGCCGTGGCGGCCGCCAGCGCGGCGGGATCGAGGTCCGAGACCGCGGCGAGCGTCGTCTCGGGGTGCGTCGAGATGACCCGCAGGTGGTTGCGGCCCATCATCCCCAGGCCGACGAGCCCGACCCGCAGCGGCGGCGCCTCGCTCATCGGGCCACCGGGGTCGCGACCTCGCGCACCGACCGCACGATCGTGGCCAGGTCGTCCTGCGAGAGCTTGGGGTGGACCGGGATCGCGAGCACCTCGTCCGAGAGCTGGTCGGTGACCGGGAGGTGGAGGTCGGCCGCGCCGGGCACGAACGCCTGGAGGTAAGCCTGCTTGTGGATCGGCACCGGGTAATAGATGAGCGTGCCCACGCCGCGCTCGGTCAGGCCCTCGATGACCCGCTGGCGCTCGCCCGGGAAGCGCATCACGTACTGGTGCCACACGTGCTCGCGGCCCTCGGGCACGGTGGGCGTGAGGTAGTCGCCGGAGAGCTGGTGCGTGAGGTAGGCCGCATTGCGCCGGCGCTGCTCGGTCCGCGCGTCCAGGCCGCCCAGCTGCGTCAGGCCGATGGCCGCCGCGATGTCGCCGGGCTTGTAGTTCGTGCCCAGGCTCTCGTGGTGGTAGCGGACGCGCATGCCGTGGTTGCGGAACAGCCTGATCCGGTCGGCCAGGTCGTCGTCGTCGGTCGTGGCGAAGCCGCCCTCACCGGTCATCAGGTTCTTCGTGGCGTACAGGCTGAACATCGCCGGGCCGAACTGGCCGGCCCTGCGGCCCCGGTAGGCCGCGCCGTGGGCCTGCGCCGCGTCCTCGATGATCACGAGGTCGTGGCGCCGGGCGATGTCCTCGAGCGGGGCCATGTCGGCCATGAGCCCGTAGAGGTGGACCGGCATGATCGCCTTGGTCCGGGGTGTGATCGCGGCCTCGACCTGGGCCGGGTCCATGCAGAAGTCGTCGGCGCAGATGTCGACGAACACCGGCCGGGCGCCGGCGCGGAGGATGACCGAGACCGTGGCGTTGAACGAGAACGAGACGGTGATGACCTCGTCGCCCTCGCCGATGCCCAGGGCGTGGAGCACGGCCTCCTGGGCCACGGTCCCGTTCGACATCAGGATCGCGTGCTTGACGCCGCAGTAGGCGGCCCACGCCTCCTCGAACGCCTTGGTCTTGGGGCCCATCGCGAGCATGCCCGAGCGGAGCACCTCGAGGACGGCCGCCTCCTCCGCGGGACCGATGTCGGGCTTGGAGATCGGGATCATCGCGTGGGGGCTCCCCTTCAGGCGCCGACGCAGGTGTCGCCGGCGATCGTGTACGTGGAGGGGCAGCGGGGACACGAGGCCGCCCCGTCGAAATCACCGCGGACCATGGTCCCGGCGGCGTCCACCAGGCGCTGGCCACAGCCGCACACCCACCCGATGCGACGGGCGGGGCTGCCGGCCACGAGCGCGTGGTCCGGGACCGTGCGCGTCACCACCGACCCGGCGCCCACGGTGGCGAAGCGGCCCACGTCCACGCCCGCCACGACCACCGCGCCGGCGCCGATGGAGCAGCCGGTGCGCAGCGTGATCGGGGAGACCTCCCAGTCGTCCGCGCGGGCGAGCTCGCCGTCCGCGGTGATGGCCCGCGGATAGCGGTCGTTGGTGAGGATGGCGTTGGGGCCGATGAACACGCCGTCCTCCACGCTGACGCCGTGGTAGACGAGCGCGAGGTTCTGGACCTTGACCCGGTCGCCGAGGGTGACGCCCTCGTCGATGAACGCGTCGCGGCCGATGATGCACTCGGCGCCGATCGTGGCCCCGATCCTCACCTGCGCGTGGTGCCAGATGCTGCTCCGGGGCCCCACCGAGACGTCCGCCTCGAGGTCGGCGGTCGGGTGGATCCGGGCGGTCGGGTCGATCAAGGCGGGCGTGCTCCGTGCGTGGCTGGGCGTCGTGTGGCCGAAGCTGGCGCGACGACGGGCGCGACTGGCCAGTGGGCCGGCCTTGCGACGCGGGCCAGTATACCGGCCGGGCCCCCGCCGACCCTCGCAGGGGACTCCCGGCCGTGGCAGGCGCCTTGCGCGCGGAACCCACGCGCCGCGGTCCGCGGCCACGAGGCGAGGACCGCGTCTGCAGGGGCGCAGACCGGGGCCAGCCCCGCTCAGCGGCGGCGAAGCGCCCGCGCGGCGGAGGCCACGATCCCGAAGCCCAGCCCGAGCGCGAGCGCGCCCCGCCAGTCGAGCAGCGTCCTCACCTCGCCGTCCACCTTGGCGGCCAGCACGAGGAGCGCCACGCTGGGACGCGTGACGGTCACCTTGCCGGCGATCAGCGTCCGGACGAAGCCCTGGTCGATGGTGGCCTCGCGGGCGATCACGTTGCTGACGATGCCCTGCGTGACGCGCAGCTCGCCGGCGGCCGCGGCGCCGACACTGCCCCACTCCACGTTGAGCACGTCGGCGCGCCCCGTGCCCACACCGCCGAACTGGACGAAGACGTCGTCCGCATCGAGCCGCCCGATGCCGCCGAGGCGGACCTCGACGCTGGACGCGGTGGCCTCGCCGATGCCCCCGCGCTCGAGGCGCAGGTTGGTGACGTCGACCCGCTCGAGGGTTTCGCCACTTCGTTCCTCGGTGGACGGCGTCGGCGACGGGGCGGCCGCGGCCTGGGGCTCGAGGACTCGGCCGTTGCCGGGCTCGGCCGACGCATCGCGTTCCGCCGCCACGGCTTCGGCCCTGGCCTCGGCTTCGGCAGCGGCCTCGGCCTCGGCCAGCGCGACCTCGGCAGGCGGGGCCGTCGGGGGCTCGGCATCGGCAGCGTGTCGGCGCGAGTGCTTGGGTTCCTGGGTCTCGGGCTCTGTCATGGTGGGCCTCGCTTCGGTCGTTCAGGGCACAGGGTACGACGCTGCCCGAGCGCGGCCAACGTCCGACCGTCGCGTTCCCGCGCGGCGCCTCGTTGTAAACGGCGAAGTCGCGCGAGTTAAACGGCTATAGTCCGCCGCGGGTTCGGGCGCACGCCCCAACGCCACGATGGGGAGATCCGAGTGTCTGATCAGGTGCAGGCCGGCAGGTCGGCGGCATGAGGCGCGCGCCTGCCGCGATCCTGGTGGTCGTCGCGCTCGTTGTGGGGGTCGGCGTCGGCGTCGTCGCCGGTCACGCGGTCATGGGACCCGCCGCCCAGCCCTCGAGCCTCGCAAGCGCCGGCTCCTCGCCTGGGGCCGGGGGCTCGCCGTC
>JAJYMP010000264.1 GCA_021786915.1 Chloroflexota bacterium | reverse complement strand
CGCAGGCCGAGCTCGACCAGCTCTACGCCGAGGCCTACTGCGACGAGGCGTTCATCACCGTGGTGCCCGCCGCCCCCGCCACGAAGCACGTCCTGGGCTCCAACGAGTTCCGCGTCTGGGCCAGGGTCGACGAGCGCAACGGCCGCGTCCTTGCGATCGGCGTGCTCGACAACCTGGTCAAGGGCGCCGCAGGCCAGGCCATCCAGGCGTTCAACGTGCTGCACGGCCTGCCCGAGCCCACCGGACTGCTCCAACTCCCGCTGGCGCCCTAGCCGCGACCGTCCTTCTGGCCGACCCGCCGCCCACCCCGCGTACCGAGGGCCCGCTGATGCCAACCGCCGACAACCCGCTGCTCGCACCGATCGCCGACGCCCTGCCGCCCGTCGAGCGCGCGTCGCGGATGCCCGCCGGATTCGCTGCGGTCGGCACGACGGCCGGCATCAAGATGTCGGGCCGACCCGACTTCGCGCTCATCGTGGCCACGGGCGGTCCGGTCCCGGCGGCCGCGGTGTTCACCGCCAACCGATTCGCAGCCGCCCCCGTGCGGCTGTCGCGGGCGAACCTCCAGGCGACCGGCGGCAGCCCGGCGACGTGCGGCTACGCGAGCGCCGTCATCGCGACGTCGGGCTCGGCCAACGCGGCGACGGGCGACGCGGGCGATGCCGACCAGGCCGCGATCGGCGTGGCCGTGGCCGCCGCGATCGGCGACGAGCCCGCCCACGTGCTCCACCTCTCCACCGGGGTGATCGGCACGCGGCTGCCCGTGGACAAGGTGGCCGCGGCCGTCAGGCGCGTCGTGGACGAGGGGCTCGAGTACACCGACCTTGCGCTCGGTCATGCGGCGGTGGCCCTCCGGACCACCGACTCCACCACCAAGGTGGCCAGCGTCAGGGCCGAGGTTCCGGGCGCGGACGGCGGCACTGCGACGATCACGGTCACCGGCATCGCGAAGGGGGTGGGCATGATCCACCCGCGCATGGCGACGATGCTCTCGGTCGTGCTCACCGACGCCACCGCCTCCCCGGCGACGCTCCGCGTGCTGCTCCGGAGCGCGGCCGCGGTCACCTGGGACCAGTTGTCGGTCGACGGCGACACCAGCACCAACGACACCGTGTTCGCGCTCGCATCCGGGGCGGCCGGCGCGGCCTCGGCCGACGACGACGCGGCCGCGCGCAGCGCGCTCGGCTCAGCGCTCCAGGCCGTCGCGCGCGACCTCGCCCGCCAGCAGGCACGCGACGGCGAGGGCGCCACCGCGCTCATCACCTGCCAGGTCACCGGCGCCGCTGACGACGCCGACGCCCGGGCCGTTGCCCGGGCGGTCATCAGCTCGTCGCTCGTCAAGGCGGCGGTCCACGGCAAGGACGCGAACTGGGGCCGGATCGCGGGCGCCGCGGGGAACGCGCTGGTCGCCGAGGCCGCGGTGCTCGAGGCGGCCGGGCTGAGCCCTGCCGACGCCGCCGCGCGGGCCTGCCAGCCCGCCGCCGTCGACCCCGCCCGGATGCGGATCAGGATCGCCGGCCACCTCGCCTATGACGGTCCGGCCGGCGGCCCGGTCGGCATCGACAAGGGCGCCGCTCGCGAGGCGATGAACGCCGAGGAGGTGCTCATCCGCGTCGACCTCGGCCTGGGCGACGGCACCGGCGAGGCGTTCGGCTGCCCGCTCACGGAGGCGTACGTCAAGGAGAACTCGGAGTACACGACGTGAGCGAGGTCGTCGTGGTCAAGCTCGGCGGGACGACGCTCGCCGAGCAGCGCCAGGTCCTCGAGGAGGTGGCGCAGGTCGCCCGTCGCCGACCCGTCGTGCTGGTGCACGGCGGGGGCAAGCGGATGACCGAGTGGCTCGAGCGCCTGGGCGTCCAGACGCGCTTCGAGAACGGCCTGCGCGTGACGGACCCCGCCGCGCTCGAGGTGGCGGCCGCGGTCCTGCGGGGCGTCGTCAACAGCGAGCTCGTCGCTGCGCTCCGGGACGCCGGGTGCGACGCGGTGGGGCTCTCGGGGGTGGACGGCGGGCTGCTGATCGGCGAGCGGCTCCCCGACGTGGGGCTCGTCGCCACCGTCACCGGCGTGCGCCGCGACCTGATCGACTCGCTGCTGGTCGCCGGCCAGGTGCCCGTCGTGGCGCCGCTGGCCCGCGATGCCGAGGGCACGGTGTGCAACGTCAACGCCGACGACGCGGCTGCCGGGCTAGCAGCGGGCCTCGGCGCGCGACAGCTGGTGCTCATGACCGATGTCGACGGCGTCCACGACGGCTCGGGCCGCAAGCTCGACTCGATCACGGCCGAAGAGGCCGAGGCGCTGATCGCCGACGGCACGATCCGCGGCGGCATGGTGCCCAAGGTCAAGGCGGCGCTGTCCGCCCTGGCGTGGGACGGCGCGGAGGCGATCATCGCCGACGGCTCGGCGGACGGGGCGCTCGCCCGCGCGCTCGACGACCGAACCTTCGGGACGCGCGTGTCGAGCCGCGCGCACGCGGGCAGCGCATGACGGCCGTGCTCGCCAAGCGCGATCGCCACGCCGCCATCCGCCGCCTCGTCTCCGACCGGCCGATCGCGAGCCAGGGGGACCTCGTGGGCGAGCTGTCCGCGCTCGGGTTCGAGGTCACCCAGGCCACCGTCTCGCGCGACATCGCGGAGCTCGGGCTCGCCAAGGTGATGCGCGGCGAGCGCTCGGTCTACGTGCTGCCCGAGGCCCTCGGCGGCCGCCGGCCGCCCAGCGACGAGCGGCTCCGCCGGATCCTCGCCGACATCCCCGTCACCGTCGGGCGCAGCGGGCTTATCGTCGTGCTCACGGGCCAGCCCGGCACGGCGAACGTCATCGCCCAGGCCATCGAGGAGTCCACCCTGGACGGCTTCGTGGGCACGGTGGCTGGCGATAACACGCTCATCGTCCTGTTCCCCGACGAACCGGCCCTGCTCCAGTGGCTCGACCGGTTCCATGCGATCCAGGCCCCGGCCGAGGGGATCGCCGTCACGGAGGCCCTGTCCCGATGAACAAGGTGGTGCTCGCCTACTCCGGCGGCCTGGACACGTCCGTCGCCGTCGCGTGGCTCAAGGAGCAGTACGGGGCCGAGGTGGTGACGCTCACCGTGGACCTCGGCGGCGGCTCGTTGCGCGAGGGCATCGAGCGGCGCGCGATGAGCGCCGGCGCCTCCCGAGCGTATGTCGTGGACGCCCGCGAGACGTTCGTGTCGCAGTACGTCTGGCGCGCGCTCCAGGCAGGTGCCCTCTACGAGGGCGCCTACCCTCTCGCCACCGCGCTCGCCCGGCCGCTGCTCGCGCAGCTGCTGGTGGAGCTCGCGCAGAAGGAGGGCGCCGACGCGGTCGCGCACGGTTGCACCGGCAAGGGCAACGACCAGGTCCGCTTCGACGTCGCCGTCCACGCGCTCGACCCGGGGCTCCAGGTGATCGCGCCGATGCGCGTCGGCATGGGGCTCACCCGCGAGCAGGCGGTCGACTTCGCGAATGCGCGGGGCATCGAGATCCCGGTGACCCGCGATGCGCCATGGTCGATCGACGTCAACCTGTGGGGCCGCTCGTGCGAGACGGGGCCGCTCGAGGACCCGTGGGCGACGCCGCCCGAGGGCGCCTACGCCTGGACGGCGGCGGCGGCCGACGCGCCCGACCCGGTCGAGGTCGTGATCGGCTTCGAGGGCGGCATCCCGGTCTCGGTGGACGGCGAGGACCTCTCGGGCGTCGCGCTCGTCGAGCGGCTGCACGCGCTCGGCGCCGCGCACGGGGTGGGCCGGATCGACCACGTCGAGGACCGCCTGGTGGGCATCAAGAGCCGCGAGATCTACGAGGCGCCGGCCGCGCTGATCCTGCACGCCGCGCACCACGCGCTCGAGGGGCTCGTGCTGTCGCGCGAGCAGCTGCGCTTCAACCGCCTGGTGGCCGACGAGATCGCGCGCCTGATCTACGACGGCCTCTGGTTCAGCGCCCTGTCGCGCGACCTGCGGACGTACACCATGAGCTCGCAGCGCGTGGTGTCAGGCGAGGTGCGGATGCGGCTGGACCACGGCCGGGCGTACGTCGTGGGGCGCCGGTCCCCGCTCTCGCTGTACGACAAGGCGCTCGCGACGTACGAGGAGGGCGACGCGTTCGACCACGCCGCCGCCGTGGGCTTCATCGAGATCTTCGGCCTGCCGCTCCGTGTCGAGGCGGCCAGGCACGGCGCGGTGGGCAAGCACCACGGCGCGGCCTGGACCTGGACCAACCCGCTGCTCGAGACGCTGCCCGTGACGGTCGCGGAGGCCGCCGCCGCAGGCTGACGATGCCGTAGGCTGAACGGGTGACAGCGAAGCCCTCCCGGTCTGAGGCGGACAACACCGCACGGTCCGCGGCCGAGAAGGCCGCGCCGCCAGCCGCCGCGCCCGCCCCGCACTCGCCGGCCGCCTCCGGGCGCGTCAAGCAGCTCGCGTTCCTCCACGAGTTCGCCCAGCTCCTCACCGAGGCGCGCGACTGGGACGAGCTGATGCGCACCCTCGTCGACCGCACCACAGCGGCGATCGGCGTCGAGGTCTGCTCGTGCTACCTGCTCGACCGCGACGGGGCCCGCCTCACCCTCACCGCCACCAACGGCCTCGACCGCGAGCAGGTGGGCAAGGTCAGCCTGGCCGTGGGCCAGGGCATCACGGGACGCGCGGCCCAGACGCGCCAGCCGGTGATGAGCCGCGACGTCACCGCAGACCCGCAGTTCTCGTGGGTGCGCGGGTTCGACGTCCACGGCCTCCACGCCATGCTCTCGATGCCCCTGCTCTGGAACGAGCAGCTGGTCGGCGTGCTCAACGTCCAGACCACCGCCGTCCGCGACTTCACGCCGGACGAAGTGGACTTCCTGGGGACGATCGCCGCGCTCCTCGGCGGCCTCGTGGAGAAGGGCCGGATGCAGGCCGAGGCCGAGGCGCAGCTCGACCGCCTCTCCCAGCTCGACGCCGCCAGGGCCGAGCTCCTCGCCGTGGTCACCCACGAGCTGCGCACGCCGCTGGCCGTGGTGCGCGCCTACGTGGACCTGCTGGCGGACGCGGCTGCCGAGTACTCGGGCGAGGAGCGCCGGAACCAGGTGGAGACCTGGCGCGCGGGCACGGTGGACCAGATCAGCCGGCTCGACCGGCTGGTGGACGGGATCCTGGCGTCCGTGCGCGGGGAGGGGCTCACCGGGCTGCGCCGCGACCCGTTCGACGTGGTGGCCGCGATCAGCGGGACTGTGGGGACCCTCGCCCTGCTCCTCCGGACCCGGGCGGTTCGCTGGTACCCGCCCAACGCCCAGCTGATCGCGCGCGGCGACGAGGCGCGATTCCAGCAGGTGCTCGAGCAGATCCTCGACAACGAGGCGAAGTACGCCCCGCCCGAGGAGGCGGTGTCGATCGGCGTGTGGCGAATCGGCGACGAGGTGCAGGTCTACATCACCGACGACGGGCCGGGCGTCCCGATCGGCGACTGGGAGGCCGTGTTCCAGCCGTACGTGCGGCTCGATCGAGCGCGCTCGCGCGGATCGGGCATCGGGCTGTTCGCTGCGCGTCGCCTGATGGAGGGGATGGGCGGCCGCGTCTGGATCGAGAAGAACGGGTACGGCGGTTCGCGGTTCATGGTCGCCCTGCCGGCCGAGTAGCCGCGGGCGCCAGGGTGCCCCGTCCGGCGCTCCCTACCGCCACAGGGCGGGATAGGGGTGCTCCCCCGTCAGCGGGCGGCCCCGCTCGAACCGCTCGTTCGAGAACGGCCGGATGTCCACCGTTCGCGGCTCCCCGTCGAGGATCCACTCGGCCAGGCACTGCCCGATCATCGGCGCGGTCTTGAACCCGGAGCCCGAGTGGCCGCAGTCGAGGAAGAAGCCGTCCGGGCCGGCCGGGCCCAGGATGGCCCGCTGGTCCGGGGACATGCCGTCCTGCCCGCGGTTCGCCGACCGGAAGTCGCCCGACGCCATCCAGGGCACGCGCGCGGTGAGGCGCTCGGCCATGGGGGCGAGGACGCCGGGGTCGAAGCCGGGCATCGGCGCGTCGGGCGAACCGCCGATCTCGTTGCCCGACTCGAGACCCACCAATAGCATCTCGACCCCCTCGGGGCGGAAGTACACCTCGCGCACGTGGTCCAGGACGATCGGGACGGGCCCCGGGCGCACCTGCGGCAGGCCGAAGTAGGCGGTGTCGTGGCGCCAGGGCTCCACCGGAACCTCCACGCCTGCCGTGCGCGCGAGCGCGGCCGCCCAGGCACCCGACGCGTCCACCACCACCGGCGCGTCGACGTCGCCCGCCGATGTCGTCACGCCCGTCACGCGCCCGGCCGCCACGCGCACGCCGGTGACGCCCACCCCGGACGCGAAGGCGGCACCCGACCGCCGGGCGGCCGCGAGGAACCCGGCGGCCGTCCCGCTCGGGTCGGCGTAGCCCGACAGGGGCTCATGGGCGGCTGCGCCGACGTCGTCGACCATCATGCCGGGAACGATCTCCGCCAGCTCGCGCGGCCCCACGACCGAGGTCGCGATCCCGATCCGCTGCTGCGCAGCCACGTTCGCGCGCAGGGCCTCGGCGTGGGCGGCTCCCACCAGCTGGACGAAGCCGGTCTGCACGAAGCCGGCGTCGCCGATCCCGACGCGCTCGCGCCACTCGGTGAACCAGGGGAACGAGCGCCAGGCCAGCTCGGCCTCGACCGCGAGGTCGTAGTGCATCCGCACGAAGCCCGACGAGCGCCCCGTGGCACCCGCACCGATCGATGCCCGCTCGAGCACCAGCACCCGGGCGCCGCGACCCGCGAGCTGGAAGGCGAGGCTCGCGCCCTGCACGCCCGCCCCCACCACCACGACGTCCGCGGTGCGGACGGGCAGCGCGCTCACGAGACGACGGCCGCCTCCCTCGCCCGCAGGCGCGCGTAGCCCGGCTTCACGACCTCGGCGATCAGTCGGATCCGCTCGTCGAACGGCACGAACGCCGACTTGAGGGCGTTGATCGCGAGCCACTCCATCTCGCCGAGGCCGAGGCCGAACGTGGCGTCCAGGGCCTCGAACTCCGACGACAGCGTGACGCCGCTCATGAGCCGGTTGTCGGTGTTGACCGTGACCCGGAAGCGGAGCCGGCGGAGGAGGTCGATCGGGTGGTCGGCGATGGACGCGGCCGCGCCGGTGTGGACGTTGGAGGTCGGGCAGAGCTCGAGCGGCACGCGCCGATCGCGGACGAACGAGGACAGGCGGCCGAGGGCGACGTGCCCGTCCTCGCGGACGGTGATGTCGTCGACGA
>JAJYMP010000211.1 GCA_021786915.1 Chloroflexota bacterium | reverse complement strand
CGACCGAGGCGATGCGCCGGGTGATGGACGAGGCGGACATCGCGGGGACCATCGTCATCGGCGAGGGCGAGCGCGACGAGGCCCCGATGCTCTACATCGGCGAGCTGGTGGGCCGGCGGGACCGGTCCGGCGACGCGGCGGCGGTGGACATCGCGGTCGACCCGCTGGAGGGCACGAACCTGGTGGCCACCGGCCAGGGCGGCGCGCTGACCGTCCTCGCCGCCTCGGAGCGCGGCGGCCTCACCCACGCCCCGGACACGTACCTCGAGAAGCTGGCGGTCGGGCCGATCGCGGCCGGGTGCGTGGACATCACCCGGCCGCCGGCCGAGAACTGCCACCGCATCGCCGACGCCCTCCGCCGCAAGGTCACCGACATCACGGTGATCATCCTCGACCGGCCGCGCCACGCCGACCTCATCGCCGAGGTGCGCTCGACCGGCGCGCGGATCAAGCTCATCACCGACGGCGACGTGTCGGCCGCGATCTCGTGCGCGGTCTCTGGCACCGGCGTCCACGCGGTCATGGGGATCGGCGGGGCGCCCGAGGGCGTCCTCACCGCCGCCGCGCTCCGCTGCCTGGGCGGCGAGCTCCAGGCGCGGTTCCGCTTCCGCAACGACGAGGAGCGCGAGCGCGCGAAGAAGATGCTGGGCCACGCCGACGAGACGAGGGTCTACCGGACCGAGGAGCTCGCGTCGGGCGAGAACCTGGTCTTCGCGGCGACCGGCGTGACCGGCGGCGACCTGCTCGCCCCGGTCCGCTTCTTCGGCGGCGGCGCGCGGACCCACTCCCTCGTGATGGCCTACCAGGCGAAGCAGGTGCGGTTCGTCGACACCGTGCACATGTTCGACCGGGACCGCCCGCCGTCCGTGCGGCTGTAGGCACGAGAGGCGCGACGGCGGTGGTCCGATGTACCGCCGTGGGCTCCGGTAGGACTATCCGGTCATGGCGCGGCCACCCACCACGCCTACGCTTGCCAGAACGATCTTCGAGGGAGGTCGGGGCACCCAAGACGAGGGACCGACTTGGACGCGTTCGAGGTCTTGATGGTCGGCGGGCTGCTGGTGGCGCTCGTCGGGGGACTGGCGGCAACGGCCGGCTACTCAGCCCTGGTCGTCCGGCGACAGATGCGGCAAATCCAGAGGCTCGCTGAGCGGCTGACCACGGCCGCCGGGAAGGCCGATCTCGCTGCTGCCGATGCCGCCGGAATCGAGGATCCGCATCTCCGCCACGCCTTCGAGCAGCTCGCGGCCCGCGTCGCAGCCACCTGGGAGCTGGCCACCGTGGATCCGCTGACCGCGGTTCCCAACCGCCAGGCCGTGCTGAGCCGGGTGGACGAGGAGCTGACGCGTGCGGCGCGGTACAAGCGACCGCTCGCGGTCGTGATGCTGGATCTCGACCACTTCAAGCGGCTCAACGACACGTACGGGCACGTTGCCGGCGATTCGGCCCTTCGCCAGGTGGCGCAGCGGCTCGCCAAGAACATCCGGTCTGTCGACATGGTTGGCCGGTTCGGTGGCGAGGAGTTCCTGCTGGTCCTGCCGGAGACCGACGCCGACGCGGCCGCCTCGCTCGCCGAGAAGCTCCGCCGCGTGGTCTCGGGGACGCCGATCCGGCTGCTCGATGGGCACGAGGCGACGGTCACGGTTTCTGCGGGCGTCGCGGGCGGGCCAGGCGAGCTGCTCCGCGCGGATACGCTCGTCCGGGACGCGGACGCCGCCCTCTACTCGGCCAAGGCGCTGGGTCGGAACACCGTGTACGTCTTCCGGGAGCTCGGGGACGAGGCCACGGTCCGCCGCTCACCCATCCGCGCGGAGGCGCGATCGGCAGCCGTCGATGTTGGCCGTGCCGCGATGGCAGCGGCCCAGGAGGCCCTCCTCGCATCGCTCGACGGGCGCCCAGCCTGGGCGGGCAAGCCATCCACACTGATCGCGGAGGGGTCGATCGCCCTGGCTCGCGCGATCGACCTGCCCGTGGGCGAGCTCGACCGGATCCGGACGGCCAGCCTGCTGCATGACCTCGGCAAGATCGCCATCCCCGAGGAGATCCTCGCGAAACCGGCGGACCTGCGGCCTGCCGAGTGGCGCGTGGTCACCGAGCATCCCAAGATCGGCCATGTGGTCCTCGAGCAGGCGGGAGCTCTGCGCGACGCGGCCCTGATCGTGCTCCACCACCATGAGTGGTTCGATGGCCGGGGGTATCCGTACGGTCTCGCCGGAGTGGACATCCCCATCGGGGCACGGATCGTGTCGATCTGCGACGCGTACGAGGCGATGATCGGGGGCCGTCCGTATCGCGCGGCGATCTCGCACGAGGCGGCGATCGAGGAGCTGCGCCGGATGGCGGGCGTCCAGTTCGACCCCCAGCTGGTCGAGGTGTTCGCGGAGCAGTTCCCGGACGGCGTGCCGTGGGAGCCCGAATCGCTTCCAAGCCCCTCGCTTCGGGCTGTTCGCGAGGCGTGGCCCGGGCATTCCCAGGGTGTCGCAGCCAGCCGCACCCCGACCACGGCCCAGCTGCACGACGCGGTCCACGCAGCAAGGCGCCGCGCCGTCTGACGGCGGTGGACGGAGAGCATGCCTCGGCCGGCCTCACGGGATCCGGGATCCGATATCCGGGGTCGGCGTCGGATGCGTCGTGTGTCGGATGCGTCGTCGGCGCGACGCGCTAGGCTGACCGGGATCACGCCGTACCCGGAGGCCACCGTTGGACCTCGTCGCCAACCGCGTCCGCTCCGTCATGACCACCCTCGAGGCGCGCGACGCCGCAGACCGCATCGACGGCACCCCGCAGGCGGAGCGCCTCCGCGCCATTCGGCCCGAGGTCGGACAGTTGCTCGCCACGCTGATCGTGGCGACGGGCGCTCGGACGATCGTCGAGGTGGGGACGAGCAGCGGGTATTCGGCCCTCTACCTCGCCAGCGGCGCGCGCCAGACGGGCGGACGCGTGGTCACCTTCGACATCGATCCGGCGAAAGTCGAGCTGGCGGCCCGGACGTTCGCGGCCGCTGGCGTCGATGACGTTGTCGAGCTCCGGCATGCGGACGGGCTCGCGGGGCTGGACGCGTTCGCGGGCCGGGCGGACCTCGTTTTCATCGACGCCGAGAAGGGCGACTACCTAGCTGCGCTGGGCCCGGCGATCGAGGCGCTCCGACCAGGCGGTCTGCTGGTCGCAGACAACCTCACGTCGCACGAGGCCGATCTCGCCGGGTTCCGCGACGCGGCGCTTGGGGACAGGCGACTGGTGGGGCTGGTCGTGCCCATCGGGCGGGGCGAGCTCGTGGCGGTGCGGCTGTGAATGCTGCCTCCGACCCGCGCCGGATCGTCGCCATGGGTGGCGGTGGCTTCAGCATGAACGACTCCTTCTCGCCGCTGGACGGGCTGGTCCTGTCAGTCGCGCGCGAGGCGGCGGCCCGGCGAGGCGCGCGCGACGCCTCCCGGCCCCGCGTCTGCTTCATCGGCACCGCGAGTGGCGACGCGGAGACTTATCTCGCCAGGTTCCACGCCGCCTGGGACGACGTGGCCGAGGCGAGCCAGCTGCTGCTGTTCAACCGCGAGGTGGAGGACATCGGCGAGTGCCTCGGGTCGCAGGATGCCGTCTACGTCGGCGGCGGGAACACGGCGAACATGCTCGCCATCTGGCGGATCCACGGGGCCGACGAGGCGCTCCGGTCGGCGTGGCAGCGGGGCGTCGTGATGGCCGGCATCTCGGCCGGCTCGCTGTGCTGGTTCGAGGGCGGGACGACGGACTCGTTCGGGCCGAAGCTCGCACCCTATCGCGGCGGGCTTGGCATCCTGGCGGGCAGCAACAGCCCCCACTTCGACGGCGAGGAGCGGCGGCGCCCGCTCTACCACCGCCTCATCGCCGCCGGCGAGCTGCCCGACGGCCTGGCCGCCGATGACGGGGCGGCGCTCGTGTTCCATGGCACCACGCTGACTGAGTGCGTCACCGAGCGCGAGGGCGCCGGCTGCTATCGGGTCACACGGACGGATGAGGGCTCGGCCGAAGTCGCCCTGCCGGTCCGCCAGCTGCCCTGATCGCCGCGCCCGGCCCTGCTCGCCGCGCGCCGGGACCCGTCACCTGCCGACGGGGCGGGGACCGCTGGGAAGCTGCGGGGCGACGCTCAGCCGAGCGGTCGCCACCCCTCGCCGCTCCACGCCGCCACCGCCCGCGCGGCGGCATCGCCCTCCGCGGCCCGCTGCCGATCAGCCGCCGCGAGCACCGTCTCGTCCCAGCCCGGCGGCACCAGTCGCGGCGCGAGGTCCGCCAGCGGCGCCAGCACGAACAGGCGATGGCGCGCCTCCGTGTGCGGGACCGTCAGCGGCAGGGCGGCCTTGGCGGGGTTCGCGCTCCTGCCCGCCTCGGGACGCTCGAACGAGATCGCGTGGCGGCCGAACACCAGCAGGTCGAGGTCCACCTCGCGCGGCCCCCAGCGCTCCCGCTGCTGGCGGCCGAACGCACGCTCGATGTCCTTGAGCACGACCAGCAGCTCCGACGCCGCTGCCGAGGGCGACGCGTCCGGCGCGACCACCACGTCCAGCGCCACGACCGCGTTGCGGAACTCCGGCTGGTCGAGCACCCCGACCGGAGCGGTGGCGTACAGCCGAGACACGCCGCGGAGCCGGAGGCCGGGCGCTGCCGCCAGGGCGCGCACGGCATCGGCAAGGGTGGCGGCGGCGTCACCGACATTGGCGCCCAGCCCCACGTACGCCCGCACCCGAGCCACGGTCGCCACCTCCTGTTCGGCTGACAACCCCCAGGGATGATGGAGCCCGACGATACCCCCATCCGCGCGAGGCGCTCCGCCCGGCCGCACCACCAGTAGCATCAACGGCGTGACGAGCCACGAGCCATGACCGGGACGCCCGGCTACCGCGTCGAGCCGCTCCCCGACCCCGAGCAGGTGGGCGAGGACGAGGCCCTCGTCGAGGCGCTCCGCGACGAGATCCGCCACGACGGTCCCATCACCTTCGCCCACTTCATGGCCTGCGCCCTGTACGAACCGGGCCACGGCTACTACCGGCGGGAGGAGCCCGGGCCTGGGCGCGCGGGCGACTTCATCACGGCGCCCGAGGCACACCCGATCTTCGGCGCAGCGCTCGGCCGGCTGGTGACGCAGGCATGGGACGCGCTCGAGCGCCCGAGCCCGTTCACGATCACCGAGCTGGGCGCCGGGACAGGCGCCCTCGCCGCAGGCCTGCTCGCCGGCCTCCGGGACGACGCCGGCCCGATGCTCGACGCGGTCTGCTACCGGCCGATCGAGGTGGAGCCAGCCCGGCTGCCCACGCTCCGGTCGCGCCTGGCGGCGGACGGCCTCGAGGCGCACCTGGCGGACGACCAGCTTCCCGACCAGCCGGTCGAAGCAGGCGCAGTCATCGCGAACGAAGTCTTGGACGCACTCCCGGTCCACCGTGTCGTCGGCCGACGCGGAGGCCTGCGCGAGCTGCTCGTCGGGCTCGACGGAACTGGGCGCTTCGTGCACCTCGAGGCCAAGCCCACGACGCCACGACTCGCCGAGCGCCTCGAGGCTGAGGGCGTCGTGCTCGACGACGGCCAGGTCACCGAGGTCTGCCTCGGCATCGACGCCTGGCTGGCGGGCGCCGCGAGGCACCTCGCCCGCGGCATCCTCGTGCTCATCGACTACGCCGACGAGCCGGCCGCCCTCCACGGCGCGTCACGGCCGACCGGCACCCTGCGGGTCTTCGCCCGTCACGCCGTCGGGGCCGACCCGTTCCGCCACGTCGGTCGCCAGGACATCACGGCGACCGTGGACCTCGCGGCGGTCCGCGCTGCGGCGGCTCGGGCCGGGCTCGCGCCCCTCGGCGAGACCACCGCGGGCGAGCTGCTCGCGGCCGCGGGCAACGACCTGCCGAGCCGCTACCTCGCCCGCGCGGGCGCCACGCTCCAGGATGCGCTCACGCTGCGCTCGGCCCTCGCCCGGCTCCTCGACCCGAGCGGCCTCGGCGGGTTCCGCGTGCTCGTGTTCGGCCGCGGCCTTCCGGCGGGGGTCCGCCTCGACGCCCTGCGCAGGTTCGCCAGACCGGGCAGCCCCGCCCGCTGAGGAAGACCGCGGGGACAGGGCCCGATTGGAGCGCATCCCGGCCGCTCGCCGAGGCCATCGCCAGCAGCGCACTGGCGGGCCGCTGACGCGGATCTGAAAGGTCCGCTCGGCCCGCCACGAAGGGCTGCACGACCTCTCCCGCCGGGTCTCCGCTGCTAGAATGGCTCCTGTTTGTGGGCGCGCATGCCCACGCGCGCCAAGGCAACTTCGCATCGCGCACGAGGGCCGGGACCCTCTTCCGGGACCTGCCCGCGTCCGACCTCGAGGACTTCGTGGACCAGCTCTGGGGCAATCTCTGGTACGTCGGGGGTTTCGCAGTCGCAGGCACGCTGTTCGTCTTCGGGACGATCGGGCTGGCCTGGCTGATCTCCCACCGGACCCGCGGCGATGAGCACAAGGGCTACCCCTACGAGTCGGGCATCGACACGTTCGGCGACAGCCACGCCCGGTTCGGCATCTCGTTCTACATCTACGCGCTGATGTTCGTGGCGTTCGACGTCGAGATCGTGTTCATCTTCCTGTGGGCGCTGATCTTCAGCGCCGCGACCAATTCGCTCGTGCCGTTCGTGAGCATGCTGATCTTCGTGGCGGTGCTGATGCTCGGACTCGCCTACGCGTGGCGCAAGGGAGTGCTCTCGTGGCGATGACCCCCGACGGCGCCGAGAGCGCCGCGCAGGCCGCCGAGGACTCGGCCCCCGGCGGCGAGGCGGCACTGGTCAAGGCCACGCCCGGCGATGTGAGCTCCCCGATCATCGTGCCCAACACCCTCTGGACGTCAGCCCGGCCCAATTCGTACGAGAGCACCGCGGCCCCGTTCACGCACCTCCGGGAGCTCGAGCACTCGGACCTGGTGCTGTCCGACACGGCGCGCTGGGGCCAACTCGAGGTGATCCCCACCAAGGCGGACCTGATCATCGACCTCATCCGCATGAACAGCCTCTGGCCGCTGCTCTCGGGCCTCGCCTGCTGCGCCATCGAGATGATGTCCGCGGCGACGTCCAAGAACGACATGGACCGCTGGGGCATGTTCCCGTTCCGCGCCTCGCCGCGCCAGGCGGACGTGCTGATCGTGGCGGGCACGCTCACCACGAAGATGGCCGGTCCGCTGCTCCGGCTGTGGGAGCAGATGCCGGAGCCCAAGTGGTGCGTCGCGATGGGCGACTGCACCTGC
>JAJYMP010000764.1:960-7255 GCA_021786915.1 Chloroflexota bacterium | reverse complement strand
TGTTCACGCGCCGGATCGGTTCCGTTGGGGAAAGGAGCGATCGCATTGCGCAAGTTCATCGGGGTCTTCTCGTCGGCCGCCCTGCTGGCGACTCTGCTTCTGCCAGTCGCCACCGCGTCAGTGGCCGCGGCAAGTACCACCGTCGTCGTCAAACCAAGCAGCCTGGGCGGGTGGCAGATCATCCCAGACGGCACCGTGCCGTACGGCTTCGTCGCCGGCCCGGCGTCAATCGGGTCCGGGAGTCTCCAGTTCGGTCCGATCGATGGCAGCGTCGCCGCCAACAAGTTCGTCATGTTTCCGCCGTACGCTGGGTTGGTCTCCGACCTGACGAGCGTTAGCTACGACTTCTATATCGATCCAGCCTCGTCAGGTGGCGCGGGTGATGCCACCCACTTCTATGTAAATGTCTATGTCGACGACGCGTCGAATGGCATCGGTTTCTTCGGTCCTGGACCGAGTTCGACCGGCTTCTATGACTGCCGTTACGACTCTGTTCCGTCTGCGGGCGTGGTTGGCGCCTGGACGACGCACTCCTTCAACCAGACGAGCAGCTGGACGACCGTCATCAACCGTACCGGTACTTGCCCATCGACGCTCGGCACAGTGACGGCTGGCAGCACCGTCCGGTTCATTGCGGTGAACGGGGGCCAGAGCCTGGCGTCAGACGCTGGCTTGAAGGGCGGATTCGACAAGGTCGTCATCACGACCCTGACCGATGCGACGACATACGACTTCGAAGGGGATCTGGGGCCGTGCTCAACGGTCGTCGATCCGCCGACCACGATCCGGCTGACGGCCAACTGCACGACCGACCATACGCTGCTCATCACCGACGGGTGGACGCTCGACGGCGACGGCTACACGATCACGGCTGTCGATCCGGTCGGAGGGCATTTCCTCGGAGCTGTGGTCAAGAACGGCGGAGCATCCGCCAACGTCATGAACCTGACGGTCACGGCCTCGGGCCTGGTCGACGTCTGCGACGCGGGACCCGATCGTCTCCGCGGCATCCTCTTCGATGGGGCCTCCGGCTCGATCACAAACAACACCGTCACGAACGTGAACCAGGGTCCGAGCGGCTGCCAGGAGGGCAATGCGATCGAGGCTCGCAACACGCCCTTCGACACGACCGGGACGGACTTGGCCGTCACGATCGATCGCAACGTTGTCAACGGCTACATCAAGAATGGGATCACCGCGAACGGGTCCGTCGCTGCGGTCATCACGAACAACGTCGTGACCGGCAGCGGCCCCGTGGGTGTCCCGCTCGCCGCGCAGAACGGAATCCAGGTCGCCTTCGGCGCAACCGCGATCGTGCGCGGCAACGCGGTCAGCGGCAACGACTACACGCCGAAGAGCTATGTGGCGTGCGGTCTGCTGCTGTACCAGGCCGACGGTGTTCGTGCCTCGGCCAATGCGTACTTCGGCAACGAGCAAAACGTCTGTAACGTCGGCAAGGGCGGGGGTCAGTTCAACCCCAACCCGTAGCCCGAGCAAGGCGGCGACTTCAAGGGGGCGAGACCGCGATGTTTCGCCCCCTCCACATCCCGAGCTGGATGCAACCCGAGGCGGCCGCCCGCCACCGCTTGGGGATTGCCTGAGATCGACTGGCGTCCCGGACTGACGGGGCCGACGCCAGCCCCCTGCCAAACGCTGAACGTGATCGGGGGGCGATCGGACGGATGGGCGGGCCGAGCTTCCTGAATTCGTCAACTTGCCTGGGACGGGCTTCAGATGGGTCGGTGGGGCAACATCTCCTTCGTTTCTACCGACGCCGAAGTCTTGTGGGGCCATGTTCACTAGGGCTCCGGCCTCCCGACTGAGAGCAACCCCTCGACCCGTCCGCGGTCGATCAGCTGCTCGGCCCTGAGGCCCGAGCGTGCTCACAGGTCGGGTCACAGTGGCGCTTGGCGGTGCTCGGCCAGATCCCGCCAAGCGCCACCGCCTCGGCGCCCGACCAACCCGCGGCGGCGAATGCCGCGAGGACGTCAATCTGGCCGGCGGTCGGCGTCTGCGAAAGCACGACGCGCGGGTACCCGCCGTTCACGGAGCCGGGCTCACCTGGCTGCGCGTGATCAGGCCGAGGACCACCGGGGTGACGCCGAAGAGGGCGCCGATCTGGTCCGGTGCGAGGTTGAAGCCGAACGCGACAACCAGGGCGAGAACGGCCCGGACGAGGGCGAGGGCCGATCTCCGCTCGCGGCTCAGAGCGTGCCAAGACGGGTGTCCGTATCGCCTCCGGTCACTTCACGTGGACGACATCGCCCTTGCTCCAGGCTGCGTACGTGTCCGGGTCGATTGCCCGGCTGACCGTCCCGTCGCGGTCGATGTGGGCCGTGGCGGGACGGACCATTGAATCGCACCCGGTTCCCGTCGGTGCACGCGCCGATCGCCGTCGCCTTGGCGGTCGCGGTCTGGTGGAGGCAGGCCAGGATCGTCCGCTTCCGCCGCCGTGCACCCTGGGTCGGGTAGCCGGAGGCCTTGATCGTGACCGAGGGCGGTGACCATCGTCACTTCACGCTACCCAGAACGCCCCGACCTCGGCCGGAGGAGCGGACAGATCGTGCCCCAGAAGCACCAACACGAATGCGAGCTCCCGCTCACGCTCGACGCCGCTCATCGGGCCGCCGCAGGGTTGATGGCGTGGACGTACCCAGCGGGGGGACCCGGGAGTCGGCGTGGATCGGACCAGCGTGCCGTCACGTGCTCAGCGGCCGGCGACGGACCCATGCCTGTTCGACCGTTTGGGCCATGTCCTCCCCGCTCGGGCGGGCGCGGCCAGGGCCCACACGAGCTGCGCCGGGCGAGTCCGATCACAGGTTCCTGTGCCGACCGATACCGGAGCCAAGCGCGGTCCGCGGTAGATTGAGCCCGTGACTGCTCGAGAGCTGCCGTCCAGCGACGGACGCGCGCGTGCCCGGCTGGGCCCGACGGTGATGGAGACGCGCGGCCACGCCTGCCAACCTCGAGCGCAAACCCGGACGTGCTCATGACGCTCGGCGACGTCGTTGGAGTCATCACCCTTGCCGGAGCCTTCGCGGCGGCTGCCCTCCGCAGGCGAGACGGCTTCTGGGCCGCCATGGTCCTGATCCTGGTGACGTTCGTCGCCCTGACCATCGCCAGTTCCGGCCTCGACACGACCGTCATCAGGGACGCCGACGACGTGGCCTTCCTCGTCGGCGTCCTCCTCATGGCCGGCATGGTGATGCTCGGGCCGGGTCTCCCGAAGTCGCTGGAGGATCGCTTGCTCCTCGGCGACAAGCTGCCGGAGTGGACCTTCGATCAGGCCCTCATCCGGGCGCGGGAGCCCTTCGTGGCCGCCGCCCAGAGGGGCGACGAGTCCGCCGCGGCCAAGGCCCACTGGCGCCACACCGTCACGGTGCCAGCGCCCAGCAACACCTGGGCGTCCCTGGCGGATGCGCTCGCGGAACGCGACATCGAGTGGAGCGACCGCCGACGATCCGGGGCCGTGGCCGAAGACTGGCAGGTTTGTCCGGCACGAACCGCGCGGCTCGCCGACACCTGGGACGCCCTCAGAGGGCCGGTTGCCGATCGCCGATCGAGGCGCGCGGCGATCGTCAGAGGGGTTCTCGGGATCGGCACCCTCGCCGCGGCCGTGTGCCTCGTGATCAGCTTCGCTGGTGTTGGGACCGCGATCACGAGCAGAGCACCGGAGGGCCGGGCGGCGTTCGTTCCGACCCATCCGCCGGGCAGACTCGTCTACCTCGCCCCGCTCGGCGGACTCTCCGTCGCGGAGCTCCAGGACCTGGCCGCCTTCTACAAGGTCCGGTACGACCTCGAGGTCGGCATCCTCCCACCCGCTCCCGTCCCGGCCGGCCTGGAGGACCCGGGGCGCCATCAGGTGGCTGCCGAAGACCTCATCGGGCGGCTGCCGTCCATCTACCCGGAGGCCGCCGACCCGCACAGGGTCGTGATCGGGGTGCTGCCGGCAGATATCTACGTCCGAGGCATTCCCGAGTGGCGGTGGGCGTTCGGCAATCGCGCCGAGGGCCATCTCGCCGTGGTCTCGACCGCGCGCATGCGCGCGAGGCGCCTCTTCGGCGCCAGCCTCGCGGCATCCCGACTCCGCAAGATGGTGACGCGGGACATCGGCGTGCTGTACTTCGGCCTCCCGCTGTCCGACGATCCGCGCAGCGTTCTGTACTCCACGATCCTCAGCGTCGCCGACCTCGATCGGCTCGGGGAGGACTTCTGAGCTCGACGGGGCCAGACGCCCTTCGAGCACCCCGCTGCTCCTCCGTGCGCGCGATGACCTCAGGTTCCGGCAAGCGCCACGCGAGGATCCACACCAGTTGCGCCGTCGTCGTCACGCCCACCTTCGACCTCGCATTCGTCAGGTGGTGCTTGACGGTCGACTGCGGCAGGCCCAGCCGGTGGGCGGCCGCCCTCTCCGACCCGGCGACGAGGACGGCTGCGACGACGCCGAGGCGGTCGGTGGCGCGCGCTCTGCGGCGTTGCGAACGCGTCCCCAGCACCTGTCGGGCGCGCCAAAGCAACCTCTTGGGGTAACACCAGCGCCAATCCGTGCGCGTGGGCCGCCGAGGTGAGCCGGATCGCCACGATGCGGGGCCCGCCACCGTGATCCGCTCGTACATGGCGTGCATCAACTCCGCCGTCTCCTGCGGTGGGCCCGTGGTCTGGAATGACTCGGCGAGGGCGTCGGCACGGCGGCTGCGGCTCCTCGCCGAACAGCTCGATCCGCCCCTCGTAGCCCTCCTTGCGCAGGGCCTCGGCGGCCTTCGCCCCGGCGAGGCCAGCGCCGATGATCGTGATCGTTCCGAGCTCGGTCATGTCGTCACTCCAATCTGGCGCTGGGATGTGGGCAACTCATAGCGCAGGAAGAGGTGGTCGGCCGAGCGCAGGACGCTGCGCAGCCGGGCCCACGGCGTTGTGGCCGGCGTGAAGGCGGTCCCCTCGACGAGCCCGAGGCGAGGGCTCTGCTCGGCGCGACCGGCGACCTGTGGCGCCAGGGTGAGGAAGACCTCGTCGACGGCCCGTGCCGCGAGGAGCTCGCCAAACAGGGTCGGCCCGGCCTCGGACAGGACGAGCCGGAACCCGCGCCGGCGGAGCAGATCCAGGAGCACGTCCACCGCGACGCGGCCGTCACCGCCGAGCGTGACGACCTCGACACGATCACCCGGCTCGAGCACGCGCAGGCGGGCGGCGCCACGGTCGGTGGTGACGACCAGGACCGCCTGGTCTCGACCGGCGAACCAGCCCTTGCCCTGGGCGATGTCGCCCGTGGCGGTGACGACGACCAGCGTTGGCGCCGGCGCCAGGCCGAGCTGTCGCCGCCAGCGCCCGTACGCCACGGCCGACGGGGGATGGACGGCGCCGGGCGTCCAGTCGCGCCTGTGGCTGGCGCGGACCGTCCCTGCGCCGACGAGGACGGCATCGGCTGTTGCTCGCAGGAGGCCCATGACGAACCGGTCGGCCTCGAAGTCGCCGCTGATCTGGCGGCCGCCGGTCGCGCCCATGCGATCGAGAGCGACGATCCCATCAAGGGTCGAAACGAAGTTTGCGATGACCGTGGCACGGTCGAGGTGGAGCGAGATCGCCAGGTGCGAGCCGTAAAGCGCCGCGAGCTCCGCCGGCAGCCGGCCGCCGCGCACGAGTCGGAGATCGGGGCCAGGTCCGGCATCGAACAGCGGCTCGATCCGCCAGCGGCCCGACGTCGTGCCGGCGACGGACCCCGGAGCGATCACCGACTCCTGATCGTCGACCGCCCGTGCACCGAGGACGGTCATCGGCCTGATCCCCCGAGGCCGGCGAGAGCAACGAACTCGGTCCGCAGAGCGGCGTTCGTGGCATAGACGCCGCGGTGAGCCGTCGTCCGGGTGAGGGGCTCGTGCTCGCGGACGCCGCGCATCTGGGTGCACAGGTGATGGGCCTCGAGGTAGACCGCCGTGCCGTGAGCGCCGAGCATGGCCTCGAGGGCATCGGCGATCTGGTGGGTCATCCGCTCCTGGACACCGAAGCGCCGGGTGAGGACGCGCACGAGCCGGGTCAGCTTGCTGATTCCGATGATCTGATCATGGGCAACGTAGCCAATCCAGGCCCGGCCGACGAATGGCAGGGCGTGGTGCTCGCAGAGCCCGGTGAACGGGATCGGGCCCTCGATCACCTGGGCGAGCTCACAGTTGGCGCCGCCGCGGCACTCGGTCGGGAAGACGGTCAGGAGCTTGGGGTCGCCGTCATACCCGTCGGTCGCGTCGTACAGCGCCCGAAGGAAGCGGCGCGGCGTGTCGGTGGTGCCGGTGGTCGCCAGATCGAG
>JAJYMP010000764.1:0-950 GCA_021786915.1 Chloroflexota bacterium | reverse complement strand
ATCTCGGCGACGTAGCCCTCGTAGCGGCGCCAGTCCGGCGTTGCGATCTGGCGCGCGGGACCCGTGGTCGGCGCCAAGAGGTCGTCGGGCGCCTGGAGCGGGAGTGCGGCGTGTCCGTTGCCCGGGACGTGGCCGGTCGCGTGTGGTGGGGTCATCGGGGGTCGGTTCCTCGGTACGGCGGTGGCGCCGGAGAGGGGCGAGGGGCGCCCCTCTCCGGCACGGATGGTCAGCGGGCGAACTGGGCCGGGAACTGGGTGATGATCCCGTCGCTCAGGATGTCGGCCATCTCCAGGATCTGGCCGTGGATCTGGTCGTAGGCCGCGATGTCGTCGGCGTAGCGGCCCTGGAGCCGGGCGAGGGCGCCGAGGCGGACGGTTCGAGTTATGGTCATGGTTCCCTTTCGAGATCGAGGTCGGGCTGAAGCGCGAGTGGCCCGGAGGTCAGCCCGGGAAGACGCACGCCGCGCAGGCGCCCCGCGCGGCCGGGTCGGCGGCCCGCATCAGGCAGCCGGGACGGACTCGGCGGGGATCACGGCCCCGTGACGAGCACGCTCCCCTTCATGTCCTTGGGATGGAGCGAGCAGATGTACCGGTAGAGCCCGGGTGTCGCGAAGGTGTGGCTGACGCTCTCGCCCGGGGCCATCGTCAGCGGCGCCTGGCCTTCGAGACTGACGTTGTGGGTGAAGTTGTCGTGGTTGATCCAGGTCACCGTCGACCCGGCCGGGACGACGATCGCGGCCGGCGCGAAGCGGTACGACGTCGGCAGATCGACCGTCGTCGTCGGAACGGGGCTGGAGCCCGCACCGGCGCCCCCGCTGCCGCAGGCGGCGACGACGAGGGCGAGCGCCAGGACGGCAAGCGCCGGGAGGAGGGAGCGCCCGGCGCTTGCCGCGAAGAGGAGAGGCTTGTTCATCGGGTCCGGGCGGACGCGCCGACGAGGGCCCGCTGGGT
>JAJYMP010000173.1 GCA_021786915.1 Chloroflexota bacterium | reverse complement strand
GCAGAAGACCATCGGTGAGCCGTGTGCGGGAAACCCGCTTGCACGGTTCGAAAGGGGAATGGGGAACCGGGCCTGCTTGTCAGGCACCGCGCCCCTGAAACGTGAATACCTCAAGCAGCGGCGGGCTCGAGGGTGACGTGGTAGCCGAGCGCTTCGAGCTGGCCGATCGCGCGGCTGCGCGCCCGCTCGGCGTCGCGCTTGGCGAAGTAGTCACCGCCGAGGTCGGCATAGTCGACGTCGTCGGTGAGCAGGTGCCAGGCGATGACGAGGATCGAGTGGCCAACGGCGACGGCGGCCTTCTTCTTGCCGATCCGGCGGGCGAGCCGCCAGAACTGGGCCGACAGGTAGGTGTTGCGGCAGCGGGCCGCCGCCCAGGCGCACTCGGTGAGGATCTCGCCCAGCCAGACGCTGCCCTTGCGGGTCCGGCCCGAGTGGCGCTTGCCGCCGGTCACGTTGTTGCCGGGACAGCGGCCGGCCCACGACGCGAGATGGGCGGCGCTCGGGAAGACCGCCATGTCGACGCCGATCTCGGCGATGATGCACTCGGCCGCCCGCTTCCCGACCCCGGGGATCGTGTCGAGATGGTCACGGGCGCGGCTGAAAGGGGCGATCACCCGGTCGATCTCGGTGCCGAGCTCGTCGATCGAGCGCTCGAGCTGATCGACGTGCTCGAGGGCGAGGCGGACGAGCAGGGCGTGGTGAGCGGAGAAGCGGCCCCGGAGCGCCTCGCGGAGCTCAGGCTGCTTGGTCCGCAGGCGGCCCTTGGCGAGCTCCGCCAGGACGTGTGGGTCGCGCTCGCCGGCGATGAGCGCGCCAAGCATCGCCCGGCCGGAGACGCCGAGCACGTCGGAAGCCACCGAGCCGAGCCGGATGCCGGCATCCTCGAGGGTCTTGGCGATCCGCTGGGCCTCGGAGGTATGGGTCTGGATGAGGCGCTTGCGATAGCGGGTCAGGTCGCGCAGCTCGCGGATGACGGCCGGCGGGACGAAGCTGCCGCGGAGCAGACCGTGCTCGAGCAGTTCGGCGAGCCACTCGGCGTCCTTCACGTCCGTCTTCCGCCCGGGCAGGATCTTCACGTGCCGAGCGTTGACGAGCAGCAGCTCGAAATCCCGCTCCTCGAGGACGTACCAGACCGGCTTCCAGTACTGGCCGGTCGCCTCCATCACGACGGTCGTGACGCCCTCGTCGGCCAGCCAGGCGGCGAGCCCCTCGAGTTGGCGGGTGAACGTCCCGAACGTCCGGACCTCGGCGCGCCGCCCAGCGGCGTCATCCGGCGCCCGGACGCAGGCGACGACCTCGTCCTTGCCGATGTCGAGCCCGGCGCAACGCTCGTGAAGGATCTGCATCGGACCACCTCCCGTGTGCTGGCGCTGAGGTGCCCGGCAGGACCAACCGAGTCAACGACGCTGAAACACGTGCAGGCAGCGAACAGTTCGTGGTGCCGGGAAGGTCCCCGCTTCAGTCTGACTAACGGGCTCTCTCGCACCAAGGGAAGCCGAGCTTTGCCGGGCCCACCGCCATTCTCATCGTTCGTGGCGGCCGAGGCCATGGGGGTCTGACTACCAATGCCGCCTTGAGCAGCATCTCGAAAGCATGCTGTAAGTGCAGAAGCACCGTCGTTACGCGCCCATCGTCCTCGAGGGAATTGAAGGCCTGCGCGGCTCGACGAAGGCTCGCGATCGCCTTGGCCTTCAGCAGCCGAGCTTCTCGGCGCATCAGCCGGCCACCTGATCAGGATACGGAGCGGGCGAGAACGCCTGGACCACGCTCGCGGAGACAGAAACGGAGACGGTTGCCATGGACGCCCTTCACCCGGTGATGGCCTGGTAACAGACGAGATGGATATCGTCGCGCCCGACGGCCGGTTCCACCGGCACGCGCGGGGCGCGCAGCCCTTCGCTCTCAACGTACGCGACGATCTGGTCGACCTTCGCCGAATCCGAGGCATCCGCACGGTCGAGAATCTCCCGAAGGGCTCGACTGACCGTCAGTGGCCACGGAGCCTGGAGCGCCTCGATGACGCGTTCCTGGACGGCGGGCTCGATCATCATCGCCGCGAACAGCAGCGATACGGCGTCGCGCTGGGCCTTCGGCACGGCGGCGGCGCGCGTCGCCGGATCCAGCTCCGCTTGGCGATCGGCGAGGATCGCATCACGGGCGCGATCCCACAGCTCGAACAGTCGGGCGCGAACGTCATCCGGCAGATTGCGCGCCGTCGTCTCGGAACAGCGGGCGAGCCCGAGCAGCGCGAGGCGGTCGGACGACAGATCGCCCGCGTCGAATGGAACGAAACGCCACTCGATGCGCGAGCCTGCGCGAGCGGCGAAGACGACACCGCTGGGCCGCGCGGCCCGGAAGCTGGACCCGATGCCCCATGGCAGCGACTTCAGCTCGCCCTCGCGAGCCTGCATGAGCGCCTGCCGCAGCTCCTCGCGGAAGACCTCGCCGCTGAACGCGTCCAACTCGGCTTCCTTCTCATCGATGAAGCCGGCGTCTTCGGCGGCGATCCGCACGATTTCGGCCCGAGTGTCATCGAACACCCGCTCGACGGCGTCATCGCCCGGAATCACGACGGTCTCGACCCCGACCGCGGCGTTCGCCTGGGCGATCTTCCGACGCAGGTTCGCCTCGAGGTCAAGGAGGTCGTCGAGGTCCTGGTCCGGGAAGAACGTATACAGGTGCACGACGTCGTGCTTTGATCCGATCCGGTCGACGCGACCGTTCCGCTGCACGAGGCGCATCGGGTTCCACGGCAGGTCAAGGTTGACCACGGTGCCGCACTGCTGGAGGTTCTGGCCCTCGGCGAGGACATCGGTGGAGAGGAGCAGATCGACCTCCTCGACGGTTCCGGCCGGTGCGCCCGACGAGTGGGGCGCAAAGGACCAGACGATCCGCTGGCGGGTCTCAGAACTCGCCGCGCCAGTCGTGACCCCGATGCGACCGCGATACCGAGCCATCCGTCCATCGGGCGTCGTCTCGAGGAACTGATGGATGTAGTCGATGGTGTCGGCGAAGTAGCTGAACAGGACGACCTTGCGCTCGTCGGCATGGGTGGCGGCCGCATCGATTCGAGCCAGCGTGTCGAGCAGCGCGTCGAGCTTCGGGTCGTGGGCCGCGTCGATCGTCGCCGCACGGGCCAGCAGCGTCCGCAACAGATCACGGTCCGCGACGACCCGCTCGCGCAGATCGACCGCGAGGTATTCGCTTGTCGGTCGCGCATTCGGATCCTCGGTGAGCAGCAAGTCCAGGTCCTGGTCGTCGAGCCCGGCGTCAAACGCCTCCGGTGACACCCGCGGGACCGCGACGTAGCCGCGATCGAGGATCTCGAGGAAACGGTCGTGCGACCCGATCATTTTGCCAAGCGTCCGCCGGAACGCCTCGAGACTCGACTCGAACCGCTTGAGGAGTTGGCTGAGCAAGAGGGCGCTCGTGACCTGCTGGGCCGGGGCGCCTTCGCCTCCGAGGCGGTAGAGATCTGGCTGGTACCGGGCCATCGAAAGGCCGCCCCCGATCGCCGTGGCGACCTGGTCGAAGAACTCACCTCCGTCCGTCGCGTCGGCCGGACGGGCCGAGTCGTAGCCGACGCGATGGAGCCTCGGCGTCGGGAAGACGAGCGGGACCGGACCGTCCGGCGTGTTGAGCGTCGCGCCTGGGAAGAACCGCTTGATGTGTGTCCTGGTCCGACGGACCGAGACGGCATCAAGGAGCGGGAACAGGTGCGCCGGGGTCAACGCCTCGAGGTCGAGCCCGAGCGCCCGCACGATGTACTCGCGCAAGTTGGCGATGCCGATCTCCGCGAACCGGCTCTCCGTTCGGGCGAAGAGGAGCAGCTGCCAGTAGAGGTCCCACAGGCTGTTGTTGACCGGGGTCGCGGTGAGCATGATGAGCCGCTTCTCGACCCCGCCCGCCGCCATGAGGCGACGCAGGGCACGGTAGTAGGTCGTCTCGGACGAGCGGAAGGCGTGCGCCTCGTCAATCACGACGCAGCGGTACTCGGACGCATCGAGCTTGAGGTGTGCCCTGCGTCCGTCCGGTCGTCCGGGTTCAGGCGGGTCGCCGACTTGAAGGTCGTTGGCGAGTTCCTGGTAGGAGACAACTTCCACGGCGTACTTCGTGTGGGTGGTGAGGAAGCCTTCCCAGTTCGCGTCGCGCAGGCTGGCCGGCGCCACGACGAGCACGCGCCAGCCCTTCGCCTGGAGATGAAACTCGATGAGCCCGCCCGCCGTGAACGTCTTGCCGAGGCCGACCCCGTCGGCGATCAGCACCCCGCCCCAGCGATCGAGGATCCGGAGCGCCCGACTCACCCCGAGCCGCTGGAACTCCGTCAGTTGGAGCGTCGCGCCGGGCGTGCGCGGCAGCTCGTCGACCTCTTCGGCCAGCTCCGCTCCGTACAGCTCGTAGAGCATCCGCAGGTAGATCGTGTGCGGGTCGTAGTCGATCTCCCGGGCACGGTAGACGCCCGCCAGATCGAATGGCTCAGCCTCGTCCCAAAGATCGTCGAACCAGGCGCGAGCGGCCTTGACCTGGTGCGGCACGTAGGCACCGAGATCGAGCTCGAGGTTGTGGAGGAGACCGGCCGCCGTGAAGTTCGCGGAACCGGCGAGGACGCCTGCCTCGTCGCCGAAGATGAACGCTTTGCCGTGGAGGAACTCGCGCCGGTAGATCCGGACCTCGGTCGTCGGGCGGGCGAGGAAGGCCACGAGGCGTTCGACCGCATTGACCGCGTCGGACGCGAATGGGATGAGGTCACGGTCCGCTTCCAGAGAAGCTCGCAACTCGCCGAGACGCTCCCGGAGCGGTTGCTCGGCGGGTGGCGCCCCCGGCAGGACGGAGCGCCGCGGGCGTGGCGGCTCGGGCTCGGAGCCGAGAAGGATCCGGACGCGCGGGGCGGCTTCGAGGGTGTCTGCGATGACGCTGAAGCCACCGAGATTGAAGTAGCCCGACGCGATGGCGACCTCGCGCGAATGGCCGTAGTACGCCGCCGCCTGGCGGATCGCCTCAGCGACGGTGTTCGCGTCACGGTTGTCGATGAACTCGCGCCGCTCGCCGGTCATGTCGCCCACCGATCGAAGTGCGCAAGAACCGCGGCTCGCCGCCCTGGCGACACGCCCGCCTCGGTCGCCGGAAAGTCCTCGAACATCAGCTCGAGTTCTGCGCGGTCGAGCCCGTAGAGGTGTGCGACGACCGCGTCCAGTTCGGCGATCATCGCCGCCTTCTCCGTCGGCTCAACGGGCCCGCTGGTGACGCCGACGGCGGCTGCAAACTCGGCGTACCGCTCGTCAACGCAGGCAAGCCGACCCGCCAGAGTGACGGCGCGCTCTCGGCGCGGATCGTCCCTCGGCGGACGAGGCACCGGCAGGCTGTTGAGGACGAAATAGTTCATGTGCGTCTCAACGCGCCGGCGCGCGAACCAGTCAAAGGGCACACAGGACATCACGGCGAGTAGGTACGCCTGATCCTGCTCATCACCCGAAGGCCAAATCAGCGACGGCGCGGTATTCATCGCGAACACTTTAGGCGGCACCAGGCATGCGACCGATGTCCGCGAGTTGGTGCGGTTCGTGATGTCTCGAAACAGGATGCGCGGATGGTGGTGCGGCATCGTGTTTGGGTCCCGCAGGACGTCCGCGAGGAAGAAGCCTCGCCAGACACCGGACGCGTGTCGCTTCCGCTCGAGTTCATCGAGGCCGACCTCCGGCTCGAGAACAAAGCCGAGTTCTCCGTCCCGTTTCCAGAGCTCGGGTTCCCAGAGATCGAACGACTTGCCACCGTAGACAGGCCAGACCTCGCCGGTCACGGTGCCGGGTTCTTTCAGCAGGCCGGACTTGCGGTCATTGGTGACGTCGAATTCTCTCCAAGGAACGGCACGCCAGCCGCCCTTACCGGAATCGAAGCGAGGATGGCTGGTCACGACCCGCTGGTAGAGGCGGGCGGCCGCGGCCGACGGCAACAGGGGAACGGCAAGGTCCGGATGCGGGACCCGGAGCTGGTCCAGCGTCCACTCGGTCCGCTCCACGTCGATGCGCTCGAAGGCCTCTCGATCGGCAGCTACCGCCGACACCGACAGGATCCGCTCGGTGGCCTGCCCGACCTTGGCGGCAAGCAGCACGATCGTGTATTGCGGATGCACGTCGGGGAACATCCACTGCCTGTTGTTCAGCACGACGTCCAAGGAGGCTCTCTCGGCCGAACCGAAGAGGCGTTCACGGAACGGCGCCGGGCCGCCTCCGGCAAATGCACTTCCTGGCAGGCCGACGCCGAGGTGTCCGCCGTCGCGTACGAGATCGAGGAATCGCTCGGCGAACGCTTTGTACAGGTCGGGGTCGCCGCTCTTCGTGAGCGTGTACTTCGCGGCGAGGTATCGGCGAAGCGCCAGCTTGTCGGCCAGCTCAGCTTCATAACGCTCGCGGACCGTCGCATAGGTGGCCTCGAACTCGGCGATCCGGCGTTCCCGCTCGGCCTGGGACTTGACGCTCTTGATCCCGGGCAGGTGCCGCGCGTAGAAGCCGAGCCGCTCGACGGTTACCTCTTCCCACGGCGGATTGCCGACGATGACGTCGAAACCCGGACGATCGCGCCGCAAGAAGACCGTCGGGAACGCGAGACGCCAATGGAGTGCCGTCTGGTCTCGCGCGGCGCGGCGGGCCCGACTGAGCACGGGCTCCATGTCCGTCGTGAGCTTGCCTTCGATGATCTCCTCGGCATGGAGCTGCTCAAGGGTGCTCAGGCTCTCATCGAGAAGTGGTCCGGCCGTCGCGACGTCGTAGTAGTCGTGGAGCCCGGCAGTGGTCCGCGCGAGCCGGACCTCGAGCTCGTGCCCGCGAGCGATGTCGCCGAGTTCAAGGTCATCGATCGATGCGACCTCGGCGGCCCGGGCCCGCGCCTCTTCCTCGTAGATCAGGGCAAAGAGCCCGATCATCGGAACATCACGACCGACGCCGACGAGCGAGTTGCCGTGTTGGAGGTTTGCGCCGAGATAGCTCAGCGGCAATCCCGGAACAAGGCTGTGAAGCCACAGCCCGAGGCGCGCCAACTCGACCGCCATCTCGTTGTAGTCGACGCCGTAGACGCAGCGCTTCAGGACGATCCGACGGAGGAGATCGACGTCGGCGACCCGATCCCCGAGCTGCGGGGCGCCGTAGCCATCGCCCACGGTGTTCAGCCGCTGCCGGGCGCGCTCCAGCTCCGCGCGGACCGCGCGGTTCGGGTGCGCGGCGAGATAGGCGGCGTACCGTTCGGTCAGCGCGTCGAGCCCGGCCACGAGG
>JAJYMP010000746.1 GCA_021786915.1 Chloroflexota bacterium | reverse complement strand
CAGGCGCGAGCGTTCGAGCTCATCGGCGTCACGCCTGCGTCCGTGTAGCCAAAGCGCCGCAGCCCATTCAGCCGGTTCCGTGCTCACGGATGCCCGTCGAGCGCTGGAAGTTCGGTCTAGACGTAACTGCGCCTGCCGGCGGCGGGGTCAACGGCTACGCCTCGGCGTCGCGCTTCGCGGTGTCGGCGAGCCTGCGGCGGCTCTCCTCGCGGCTGCGGACCAGCTTGGACGCGGCGCCCATGCCGGCACCCTCGCCGGTGGGCCCCGGCACCGGATTGCGCGGCGTGCGGCCGAGGGCCCGCGCCTCCTCGCGCTGGCCCTCGCGGTACGCCATGCGCTCGGCGATCGTGCGCTCGTAGCCCTGGTCCGTGGGCAGGTAGTAGCGCCGGTCCCTGAGCGGGTCCGGCAGGTACTGCTGGTCCACATCGTGGCCGGCGAAGTCGTGCGGGTACTTGTAGCCGACGCCGATGCCGTGCGCCTTCATGCGGCGGTCCGCCGCGTTGCGCAGGTGGTTGGGGACGGGGAGCGAACCGCGGTCGACGACATCGGCGACGGCCTGCCAGTACGCGGCGCCCGAGCGGTTCGACTTGGGCGCGGTGGCGATGTACGAGGCGGCCTGGGCGAGGGCGTACTGTGCCTCGGGGAGGCCGACGTAGTCGAGCGCCTGGGCGGCGGCGACGGCGACCTGTAGGGCGCGAGGGTCCGCGTTTCCCACGTCCTCCGAGGCCGAGATGATGAGCCGCCGGGCGACGAACCGGGGGTCCTCGCCAGCCGCGATCATCGCCGCCAGCCAGTAGAGCGCGGCGTCCGGGTCGTTGCCGCGGAGGCTCTTGATGAATGCCGACACGGTGTCGTAGTGGCCGTCGCCGGCGCGGTCGTAGGCGAGAACCCTGTGCTGGGCGGCCGACTCGACGTGGGTGAGGGCGGGGGAGACCCGGCCGGCCTCGTCGCGGGCGTCCTCGTCCTCGGCGAGCGCGATCGCCCCCTCGAGGATCGTGAGCGCCTGGCGGGCGTCGCCGCCGGCCACGTCGACCAGGTGCTCGAACGCGTCGTCGCCCATGACCACGCCGCCCCTCGGCCCGAAGGGGCCGGCCACGCCACGCTCGGCGTCGGCCAGCGCGCGCCGGACGATCGAGGCGATGTCCTCGTCCGTCAGCGGCTCGAGGCGCCACACGCGCATGCGCGAGAGGAGCGCCGAGTTGACCTCGAAGTACGGGTTCTCGGTGGTCGCCCCGATGAGCGTGACCGTGCCGTCCTCGACGTGGGGCAGCAGCGCGTCCTGCTGGGCCTTGTTGAAGCGGTGGATCTCGTCGATGAACAGGACGCTCCGCCGGCCCGACAGCACCAGCTGCTCCTGCGCCTCGGCGATCGTCGCGCGGACCTCAGCGACGCCCGACATGACGGCCGAGACGGTCCGGAACTCGGCGCCCACGGCGTCGGCGAGCAGGCGCCCGAGCGAGGTCTTGCCGGTGCCGGGCGGACCCCACAGCAGCATCGACCCGAGGTGGCCGCGGGTGACGGAGCGGCGGAGCGGCCCGCGCTCGCCGACGAGGTGCGCCTGGCCGACGAACTCCTCGAGCGTGCGCGGCCGCATGCGGGCGGCGAGCGGCTGGCGCTCGGGCGGCGGGGTGAACAGGGGCTCGGGGCGGGCGCCACCCCTCGGTCGTGCGGGCATCGCTGAAGTCTAGTGCCGCCACCGGCCGACGAGGCCGCGCCGCGGAATCCGCGCCGCCGGGGCACATCGCCCGACGCTGCCAGGCTCGCCGCAGTCCCGGCACGAAGGGAGGCCACCATGATCCGACGCGCACGTCATCCTGTTCACCGAGGCCGCCGACGAGACGCGGGGCTTCCTCGGACGCGCCCTGCACCTCGACGCGGTCGATGCCGGTGGCGGGTGGCTGATCTTCGCGCTGCCGCGCGCCGAGGTCGCGGTCCACCCGGCCACGGCGCCAAGCCACGAGCTCGACCTGATGTGCGGCGACCTCGACGCCACGATCGTCGAACTCGAGGCAGAGGGGGCGACGTTCGAGCCGATCCACGACGTGCGGTGGGGTCGGGCCACGGTGATGACGATCCCGGGCGGCGCCCGCCTGTCGATCTGCCAGCCGTCGCACCCGAGCCCGGTCTGGCAGGCGTCGGCGCGTCCGGGTTTCGCCGGTGACGGGCGTCCCCGTGTCGTCGTCCCCCATGTCTCCTGCGGGAGGCGCCTGAGGCGAGGGGAGGGCCGCAATCGCCGCCGGGAGGAGACACGGGGGTCGATGGTTGCGGAATCGGCTGATCCGGCCGCAGGGCGACGGATAGACGTCTCCTGGAGGAGAAACGGAGCTTCGGGCCGAAGCGAGGGCCGTGCAGGCCCCTAGTTGATCGGGAACACCTTCGCGATGTCGATCAGGAACCAGAGCCCGAACAGGATGGCGAGCATCAGGACGGCCATCTCGCCGATCTGGCGCACGTCGCGGGCGACGTAGGCGTACTCCTGCTCGGCGCGCACGGCCAGCGAGCCGCCGACGCCGCTGGGAGCCTCACGAGTGGCGCGCTCCCTGGCCCTCGCGCGGGAGGCCTCCGCCTGCCGCTCCTGTGCCAGCAGCGCCTGCTCCAGTTCGGCGGCGCGAGCTTCCTCGGTCGCCGTCAGGCCAGCCGGACGCGGCTCCACGGGCGCAGGCGAGCCCGACGCCGCGGCACCAGCCGGTCGGCGGTCGATGGGCCGGCGCTGGCCGGGACGGACGCTGCCGCGCACACGCTTCGCCATGACGGGGTCTCGGGCCTCCTGGTAGCGGCCGTCGCGGGCGCGGGGCCGTCGGCGGCGAGGATACACCGGGTCCGTGGCGTGGCGTCCCGCTGATAGACTCGGGCTCGCCTGACCGGGAGGAAGCATTGGACCCCACAAGCAGCGGCATCGCCATCGCCGCCCTCGCCATCGCCGTCGTCGTTCTGTTCGTGCTGGTCGCGATGCTCTGGCGGCGCTCAGCCGCCCTCGACCGCCGCCTGGCGGGCCTGACGCGGGGCGGAGACGGGACCAGCCTCGAGTCCACGCTCCACGCAACGCTCGAGCGCGTGGGGGCGCTCTCGGGCGGGGTCGAGCAGTTGCGCGGGCGCACGTCCCGGCTGGAGGCAGACCAGAGGGTGGCGATCCAGCGCACAGGGCTGGTCCGCTACAACCCATTCGAGGACACTGGCGGGAACCAGAGCTTCGCCGTGGCCCTGCTCGACGCGAACGGCGACGGCGTGGTGATCAGCAGCCTGCACGCCCGCCAGAACACCCGGATCTACGCGAAGTCGGTGGTGGGCGGCCGCGCCGAGGCGGCGCTCTCGGACGAGGAGTCCGAGGCCCTCCGCCAGGCGATGGCCAAGCAGGGTGCGGACGCGAAGCCGTCCTGATCGGACGGGCGGCCGTGACACCCGAGCTGGCAAGGCGCCATGGCAGGGTGGCATCGTGCTCGAGCTCCACGAACCCACACCGCGCAAGGTGACGCGTCGCGGTCGCCGCGGCCAGCCCGCGGCCCTCGTCCAGATCCCCGTGTGGGGCGGCGTGCTGTCGCTGCCCTCGCCCTCGGCGGCGCCGCCCGAGGTGACGGACGTCCCCGGCGGCGACGGGCTGCGGGACCTCCTCGCCGGGCTCAACCGGGAGCAGCTGCGCGCGGTCACGCACGGGGACGGGCCGCTGCTCGTGGTGGCGGGCGCGGGCACAGGCAAGACGCAGGTGATCACGCGGCGGATCGCCTGGCTGATCGCCACGCGGCGCGCGAAGCCGTCGGAGATCCTCGCCCTCACGTTCACGGACCAGGCCGCGGACGAGATGCAGACCCGCGTGGACCAGCTGGTCCCGTACGGCTACACGGACACCGCCATCTCCACGTTCCACGCCTTCGGGGACCGCCTGCTCCGGGAGTTCGCGCTCGAGCTCGGCCTGCCCACGGACCTCCGGGTCCTGAGCCGGCCGGAGACGGTGGTGTTCCTGCGGGAGCGGGTGTTCGAGCTCGGGCTGGACGAGTACCGCCCCCTCGGGGACCCCACCAAGTTCCTCGACGCGCTGGCCACGCTGTTCAGCCGGGCGAAGGACGAGGATGTGTCGCCCGATGCCTTCCTCGTCCACGCCCACGCGCTGGCAGAGGCCGCGGCCGTGGCCATCGAGGCCGCCGAGGCGGACCCCCGGGCGGACCGGGAGGCGGCGTTGGCGCAGGCGGAGGAGGCGCGCAGGCGCCTTGAGCTCGCCAGCGCGTACGGGAGCTACCAGCGGCTGCTCGCGGCGCACGGGGCGGTGGACTTCGGCGACCAGGTGTCGCTGGCCCTCCGGCTGCTGCGCGAGTCGCCCGTGGCGCGCGAAACCGTGCAGCGCCGGTTCAAGTACCTGCTGGTGGACGAGTTCCAGGACACCAACCGCGCCCAGGCGGAGCTCGTCGCGCTCGTGGCCCAGCGGCACCGCAACGTGACCGTCGTGGGCGACGACGACCAGTCAATCTACAAGTTCCGCGGCGCGGCCATCAGCAACATCCTCGAGTTCCGCGAGCGGTACCGGGCGGCCAGGGTGGTCGTGCTCCGGCGCAACTACCGCTCCCGGGCGCCCATCCTGGACGCCTCGTACCGGCTCGTCCGCCACAACGACCCGGATCGCCTGGAGGTGCGGGCGGGGATCGTCAAGCGCCTCATCGCCACCCGGAAGGGCAAGGCTGCGGCACCGGTCCGCCACGAGGCGTTCGCCACCGGGACCGAGGAGGCGGACTGGATCGCCAAGGACATCGCGCGGCGGATCAGCGAGGGTGCCGCCGCCCGCGACATGGCGGTCCTCGTGCGCTCGAACGCCGCCGCGGACCCGGTGCTGCGGTCGCTCAACCTCGAGGGCATCCCGTGGCGCTTCTCGGGGACGAGCGGGCTGTACGCGCGGCCCGAGGTGAAGCTGCTGCTCTCGTTCCTGCGCGCCGTGGCGGACCCGGGGTCATCGGTCGACGTCTACGCCCTGGCGGCCTCGGAGCTGTACGGACTCGGCGGCGAGGACCTCGCGGGGATCGTCCAGATGGCGCGCCGGCGGAACCGCTCGGTGCTCGAGGTGCTCGAGGAGCTCGGGCGGCAGCCGGGGATCCTGCGCCTCGCCCCGCAGACGCGGACGGCGGCGGCCCGCCTCGTGGCGGACCTCGGGCGCTTCACGGCGCTCGCGCACGAGCGCCCCGCTGGCGAGGTGGCGTACGCGTTCCTGCGCGAGACGGGCTGGCTCAAGTGGCTGGCGTCGGCGGGGACGGTCGCGGCGGAGGAGGCGCTCTCGAACCTCGCGCGCTTCTTCGACATCGTCCGAGCCCAGTCCGCGCTCCTCCCCGACGACCGGGCGATCTTCCTCGCGCCGCACCTCCAGACGCTGATCCACGCGGGCGACGACCCGGCCACCGCGGACATCGACCCCGACGCGGACGCGGTGGCGGTCATGACGGTGCACAAGGCGAAGGGCCTCGAGTTCCCCGTCGTGTACCTGCCGGGACTGGTGTCCGGCCGATTCCCGGCGACGGCGCGCCGGGAGCCGCTCTCGCTGCCGGTGGAGCTCGTGGACGAGACGCTGCCCGAGGGGGACTACCAGCTCCAGGAGGAGCGGCGGCTGTTCTACGTGGGGATGACCCGGGCGCGCGACGAGCTGATCCTCTCGCACGCGGCGGACTACGGCGGGGCGCGGGCCCGGCGGGTGTCGCCGTTCGTGCTCGAGGCGCTGGACCTCCCGGTGGCGGCCGGCACGGTGGGCACGGGTGCGAAGGCGCAGCGCCCCCTGGACCGGCTCGCGAGCCTCGAGCGGACCGACGCCGTCCCGGCAGCCGTCCCGCGCCGTGACGACGAGCCCCTGACCCTGAGCTTCTACGCGATCGACGACTACCTCACCTGCCCGCTCAAGTACAAGTTCGCGCACCTGCTGCGGGTCCCGCTCGCGCCGCACCACTCGATCATCTACGGCGCGGCCCTCCACCTGGCCGTCGCCGAGTTCCACAAGCGCCACGCGCGCGGCGAGGTCATGAGCGAGGACGCGCTGTACGCGGCCTTCGCCGCCGCCTGGTCGAGTGAGGGGTTCCTCTCGCGGGAGCACGAGGAGGCGCGCCTGGCGTCCGGGCGGGAGGCGCTCCGCCGGTTCCGCGAGGAGCAGCTGCGGCCGGGCGCGGTGATCCCCGCCTACGTGGAGCGCGACTTCTCGTTCCAGCTCGACGGCGATCGCGTCCGCGGCCGGTTCGACCGGGTCGACATCGCTCCGCGGGCGCCGGGGTCCGCACCGGCGCCCGGCGCCGACGAGGACGGCGGCACGTTCGCGGCCGACGTCGTCCAGCCCGCGCTCGACCTCGCGCCCGAGTACGTCGTCATCACGGACTACAAGTCGTCGGACGTGCGGGACCCGGCGAAGGCCCGCGAGCGGGCCAGGAACTCGCTCCAGCTCTCGATCTACGCGATGGCCTACGAGGCGATGACCGGACGCCTGCCCGACGAGGTGGCGCTGCACTTCCTCGACACGGGCCTCGTGGGGACCGCGCCCGTGGACCGCAAGCGGATCGACAAGGCGCGCGACGCGGTGCGGGGCGCGGCGGCGGGGATCCGGGCCCGGGAGTTCGGGCCGAAGCCTGACTACATCGCCTGCGGGTTCTGCGCCTTCCGCGAGATCTGCCCATCGTCGGCCGCCCGATGACGACGATCGCGCTTGACCCGGGCGCGCGCGCGGCGGTCGATGGGGTGGTCGCGGGGCGGAAGCGAGGCGCCGTCGTGGAGGCGGACAACCTCGCGCTGCTGGGGGCGCTGCCGGACGGCAGCGTGGACCTGGCCTACGCGGACCCGCCGTTCGCCACGGGAGCCTCGCGCCGTCTCCAGACCATCCGCCTCGGGGCCGGGGAGCGTGAGCGCCGCGGGTTCCGCGGCGGGCGCGAGCGCTACGAGGTGACGAGCGACCTCGCCTACGACGACGCCCTGCCGCTCCACGAGCACCTCGACGCACTCCGCGAGCGGGTCCGGGAGCTCCACCGCGTCCTCGCGCCGGAAGGGTCCCTGTTCCTCCACGTGGACTGGCGGACGGTTCACCACGTGCGCCTCCTGCTGGACGAGGTGTTCGGGCCGGAGCGGTTCCTCAACGAGATCGTCTGGGCGTACGACTACGGCGGCCGCTCGCCGGACCGCTGGCCCCGCAAGCACGACACGATCCTGTGGTACGCGAGGGGCGAGCGGTGGACGTTCGAGCGCGACGCGATCGACCGCGTCCCGTACCTGGCGCCGGGCCTCGTCGGGCCCGAGAAGGCGTCGCGGGGGGAGGTGCCCACCGACGT
>JAJYMP010000201.1 GCA_021786915.1 Chloroflexota bacterium | reverse complement strand
TGGCCACCCGGAAGGCTCATCGCCACCTGGCATGGGTATCTGCCCGCGGGTGCGCCGGTCGCGACGAGCACTGTCGTCTTGACCACGACCTACATGGCCCGGCCCGCTCGGTCCTGCCGCGCCGGGCCTCCGACGTCACGCTCGGTGCGATCGTCGCCGCCACCGCGAGTCCGAGCTCGGGCGGCAGCGGCGGCACCGGCGCGGGCGCAGGAGCGGACCCAGGCGCGGGCGGCATGCCCGCCGGAAGCGGCGCCCCGACCGTCGACCTCCGCGAACTGGCTACGCGCTTGGGCCAGCGGATCCACGTGGGCGGCATCGTCACGGAGGCGTCACCGGACGGGTTCCGCCTCGATGACGGAACGGCGACCGCCAGGATCGTGCTGGAGGGCGATGCGGCCGACCTGGCCGCTGTGGTGGGCCCGGGCGACGCGCTCGACGCCAGCGGCGTCGTCGAGGATCGAGGTGGCCCCGCGGTCGTGATCCGCGACCCCGCCGACGTGATGCTCGTCGGGGATCTCGGCGACAAGCCGGAGGCCAGCGGGGCAGCACTGGCCGCCCTCGGCATGGTGATCGACAGCACGACGCCTGCCCTCACGGTCACGGCCGGACGGGCCAAGGCGCCCGATGCCGGCAGCGTCGCGGCCATCGTCGCCGTGCTTGCGGCCGTCGCCGCCGGGGCCGCACTGGGGGCGCGACGGCTGCGCGATCGGCGCCGTCTGAGCGCTCGCCTGCGCACCCGGCTCGCCGCCCTGGCGTGTACCGCCGCAACCCCGATGCCGCCCCGAGCTGGGGCTCTCGGCACCACTCCCGCCAGGCCGACGGGCGCCGCCGACGCCTGAGCGCGCGACGATGCACTCCTTGTATCGCTCCATCACGCTTGACGCTCGCGGAATCGGCCCCCTATCCTCGGGCGATCCCGAACGGTCCACGCTCGGGGAGCCGAGGAGCGCACCCCTTGCCCGAACCCGAAACGGATGCTCGCGTCGCGGTTCCCACCAGCGAACGGCAGTACCACATCGGCCTAGGGCCCGGCGACCTGGCGGAGTACATCCTCCTCCCGGGGGACCAGGACCGCGTTGACATCGTCGCGTCCCGCTTCGACCACGTCGAGCTCCGCCACCGCCACCGCGAGTTCGCCACGGCCACCGGCCAGTACCGCGGCCTGCGCGTCTCGTGCGTGTCCACGGGGATCGGCACCGACAACGTCGAGATCGTGCTGTCCGAGATCCTCGCGATCACCGATCACCCGACGCTCATCCGGATCGGCTCCTCCGGGGCGCTCCAACCGGGCATCGAGATCGGCGACCTCGTGATCGCCACCGGCTCGCTGCGCCTCGAGACCACGACGAACTGGTTCGTCCACGAGGGCTACCCGGCCGTCGCCCACTACGAGGCGGTGCTCGCGCTCGAGGAGGCGGCGACGCGTCTGGGACACCGGCACCACATGGGCCTGGCCGCCACCGCGCCGGGCTTCTACGGAGCGCAGGGTCGGCCGATCCCGCACTTGCCCATCCGTTACCCTGACCTCGCGGAAGAGATCGCCCGCCAGGGCATTCTCAACTTCGAGATGGAGGCGTCAGCCCTGTTGGTGCTGGCTGGCCTCGGTGGCTGTCGGGCCGGCGTCGTGTGCGCCGTGTACGCCAATCGCCGGACCGGGCAGTTCGCCGAGGGCGATGCAAGGACCAAGGCGGAAGCAGACGTCGTTGAGACGGGGCTGGAAAGCCTCATCATCCTCGCGGAGCTCGACCGCCAGAAGCAGGCAGCTGGAGCGGCGCGCTGGCGCCCGTCGCTCTGGTCTCCAACCTGAGCGCCAGGTAGGACGATGCGGCCCTGGAGGCGGTAGGCTTCCGCGGACACCGTAATCGGGAGGAGACGCGAAATGGCCCAGGCGTACTGCGTCAAGGACAAGGAAAAGGTCGAGGTCCAGAACCCCCAGCAGATCACCATGAAGAACGGCAAGCCCGCGCTCCAGGGCACCTGCCCGAAGTGCGGCGGCAAGGTCTTCAAGATCGGCGGCTGACGACCGTCACCACACCGCGTCGTTGAGCCCCCGTCCGGCAGGTCCGGCGGGGGCTCAACGGTGTTCGACCGAGGTCCGCCCGGCCCCCGCCAAGGGGCCGCTTATCGGGGGAGCCCGCAAGGGCCCCTGCTAAGATTCCTGTCGCACCCGATCCATCAGGCCCAGAGGACCTCGCCCTGCCCGCGCCCTCTTGCGTTCCTCCCGACATCGGAACCGCAGCCGCCGTCGCCCGACCGGTGACCGCCGCCGCGCTCCCGACGTCGCCGGAAACGGCCCCGTCGCGCGCCGGGCTCGTCCCGAGGCTCGTCATTCCAGCCGGTCGGTCGTCCTCGCGGCGGCCGGCGTCCATGTGTCCCCAACGCCAAGGAGATCCGAGATGACCGTCCGCGTCGGCATCAACGGCTTCGGCCGCATCGGCCGCCAGTCCCTCAAGGCCCTCATCGAGCGTGCGCCCGATGTCGAGGTGGTCGCCGTCAACGACCTCGTCGACGTCAAGACCAACGCCCTGCTGTTCAAGCACGACTCGACCTACGGCGCCTACCCGGGCGAGGTGAGCCACACCGACGACTCGATCGTCATCGACGGCAAGGCCGTCAAGGTCCTCCAGGTCAAGGACCCGGCGACGCTGCCCTGGGGGGACCTTGGCGTGGACATCGTCCTCGAGTCGACCGGCCTGTTCACCGACGCCGAGAAGGCCGCCGCCCACATCCAGGCCGGCGCCAAGAAGGTCATCATCTCCGCTCCCGCCAAGAAGGAGGACATCACGATCGTCCTCGGCGTGAACGAGGGGATGTACGACCCGGCCAAGCACCACATCATCAGCAACGCGTCCTGCACCACGAACTGCCTGGCGCCCGCCGCGAAGGTGGTCCACGACAAGTGGGTCATCAAGCGCGGCCTGATGAACACCATCCACAGCTACACCAACGACCAGCGCATCCTCGACGTGGCCCACAAGGACCCGCGCCGCGCCCGGGCCGCCGGCCTCAACATCATCCCGACCACGACCGGCGCCGCCAAGGCCCTCGCCCTCGTCATCCCGGACCTCAAGGGCAAGTTCGACGGCTTCAGCCTCCGCGTGCCGACGCCCACCGTCTCGGTCGTGGACTTCACCGCCGAGCTCGAGGAGGACGTCACGCTCGAGGAGCTCAACCAGGCCTTCCGCGACGCCGCGGCCGGCCCGCTCAAGGGAATCCTCGGCGCCAGCGACGAGCCGCTCGTCTCGACCGACTTCCGCGGCGACACCCGGAGCTCGATCGTGGACCTGCCCTCGAACATGGTCCTCGGCGGCAACTTCATCAAGGTCATCGCCTGGTACGACAATGAGTGGGGCTACAGCTGCCGCGTCGCCGACCTCGTCAAGTTCGTCGCGGGCAGGCTCTAGGCCCCCAACGCCCGGCGGTCCTGACCGTCCCCACCACGTCTGGCCCGGCGGGCGCGCCTGCCGGGGCTCTGGGGAGAGAACCATGGACAAGCTCACCGTCCGCGACCTCGACGCCGCGGGCAAGCGCGTCTTCGTGCGGGTGGACTTCAACGTCCCGCTGCAGGACGGCAAAGTCACCGACGATTCGCGCATCCGCGCAGCACTGCCGACGATCAGGCACCTCCAGCAGCAGGGCGCCAAGGTCATCCTCGCGAGCCACCTCGGCCGGCCCGACGGCAAGGTCAGCGACTCCTTGCGGCTCCGGCCGATCGGGGCGCGCCTGAGCCAGCTGCTGGGCAAGACAGTGCCCGTCACCGGCGATGCGCTCGGCGCGGGGACCGAGGACGCCGTCCGGCGCCTGCGGGGCGGCGAGGTGCTCCTGCTCGAGAACCTCCGCTTCCACGCGGAGGAGGAGAAGAACGACCCCAAGTTCGCGGAGCAGCTCGCGGCCTACTGCGACGTCTACGTGAATGACGCGTTCGGCACGGCCCACCGCGCCCACGCCAGCACGGTCGGGATCGCGAAGCTCCGCCCGGCCTACGCCGGGTTCCTCATGGAGAAGGAGATCGCCAACCTCGGCAAGCTGCTCGAGAACCCCGAGCGGCCGTTCGCCGCGATCATCGGCGGCGCCAAGGTCAGCGACAAGATCAAGGTCCTCAAGAACCTGCTGGCCAAGGTCGACATCATGGTGATCGGCGGCGGCATGGCGAACACCTTCCTGCTCGCCCAGGGCAAGCCGATCGGCAAGAGCCTGGCCGAGCCCGACCGCGTCGAGGACGCCCGGGCGATCATGGCCGCAGCCCAGGAGAAGGGTGTCAAGGTCGTCCTCCCGGTCGACGTCGTGGTGGCCAAGGAGGTCACGCGCGGGACCGAGTACAAGACGATCCTGACCGAGAAGGTGCCCGCGAGCTGGCACATCGTCGACCTGGGCAAGCAGAGCCTCGCCAACATCGAGACTGCCCTGGCCGACGTCCGGACCGTGCTCTGGAACGGTCCGCTGGGCGTGTTCGAGATCCCCTCGTTCGCTCACGGCACCAAGGCGATGGCCCGGTTCCTGGCCACGCGAGCCGAGCAGGGCGCCGCGGTGGTGATCGGCGGCGGCGACTCCGTCGCCGCGATCCAGCAGCAGGGCCTGGCCGACAAGATGACCCACATCAGCACCGGCGGCGGCGCGTCGCTCGAGTTCCTCGAGGGCAAGGAGCTGCCGGGCGTCACGGTCCTGCTGGACCGCAAGCCGGAGGCCGCCTCGTGAGTGACACCACCATCGCCTGGGTCGATGCCAGGGAGATCCTCGACTCGCGGGGCAATCCGACCATCGAGGTCGACGTCGTCACCGAGGACGGCTCGCTGGGCCGCGCCGCGGTGCCCTCGGGCGCCTCGACCGGGATCAACGAGGCGGTCGAGCTGCGGGACGGCGACGGATCACGCTACGGCGGCAAGGGCGTCCTGACGGCGGTCGCCAACGTGACCGACCGGATCGGCCCCTCGATCCTCGGCTTCGACGCCGCGGACCAGGCCGGCATCGACGGCATCCTGATCGAGCTCGACGGCACGCCCAACAAGGGGGGCCTGGGCGCCAACGCCATCCTCGGCGTGTCGCTCGCCTGCGCGCACGCGTCGGCGTCGAGCCACGAGATGCCGCTCTACCGCTGGATCGGCGGCGTCGGCGCGCGGGTGCTGCCCGTGCCCATGTTCAACATCCTCAACGGCGGCAAGCACGCCCAGGACTCCACGGACTTCCAGGAGTTCATGGTCATGCCGGTGGGCATGGCGTCCTTCTCCGAAGCGCTGCGCGCCGGGGCCGAGGTGTTCGCCGCGCTGCGCAAGATCCTCCACGACGAAGGGCACACTACGGGGCAGGGCGACGAGGGCGGCTTCGCGCCGTCGCTCAAGTCCAACGAAGCGGCCGTCGAGGTCATCCTGCGCGCCATCGAGAAGGCCGGCTACAAGCCCGGCGACGACGTCGCGATCGCGCTCGACCCGGCCACCAGCTCGATCCTCGTCGAGGGGACGGGCGTCGAGGGCGTCACCGGCCAGTACCGCCTCGAGCGCGAGGACCGCACGCTGGACTCCGGCCAGCTCATCGACCTGTGGGCCGACTGGATCGCCCGCTACCCGATCGTCTCGCTCGAGGACGGCCTCGCCGAGGAGGACTGGGCCGGCTGGAGCGAGCTCACGGCACGCCTGGGCGACAAGGTGCAGCTGGTGGGCGACGACATCTTCGTCACCAACCCGGCGTTCATCCGGCGGGGCATCGCCGAGAAGAGCGCGAACTCGGTGCTCATCAAGCTCAACCAGATCGGGACGCTGACCGAGACGATCGACGCGATCGAGCTCGCCCGGCGCGCCGGCTGGTCCGCGGTGGTCTCCCACCGCTCCGGCGAGACCGAGGACACGACCATCGCCGACCTCGTGGTCGCGATGGGCACCGCCCAGATCAAGACGGGCGCCCCGTCGCGCTCCGAGCGTGTGGCCAAGTACAACCGGCTGCTCCGCATCGCCGACGAGCTCGGCGACGACGGCCGGTACCTCGGCCGCGCGGCGCTGTCGGGCGCTGCCGGGCGCGGGATCTTCTAGCCGTTGAACGAGCGTCCCGTCCCCCCGATCGTCGTGGCTTGGCGCCCCCTCCGCGAGGAGGGCGCCCTGAGCCGCCTGCTCATCACGGCCCGGCGCGTTCTCCACGTGGAGGGCGCGTCGTGAGCCGCCTCGTTGACCGGGGCGCGATCTTCGCGTCCTGGGTCGGCCTCGGGATGGCCGTCACGGTCGTCGTCAGCTTCGTGCTGGTCATCCCGATCGAGTTCCTCGTCGGGCCGTGCGCGCTGCTCGGCGGCATGCTCATCGGCTACTACGCGAACACGCGCTCGGAGCGGTTCGGCGGGCCGTGGCGGCGGGTGATCGCCAACGCGCTGCTCGCGGGCCTCGTGACCGGGCTCACGTACGCGGTGCTGCTGCTGGGCGTCAAGGCCATCTTCTTCAACGCCGACAACGGCTACCCGGACTTCAACCGCGTGGACGCGAACGGCAAGGTCATCCCGCCCGTGTGCGAGACGGGCGCCGCCTGCACGTACGCGCGGTACCTCGCGATCGGGCGCGGCCCGGCGTTCGAGGCGGCCGGGATCACCAACGTGGACGAGTTCGCGCGCTTCTACTGGAGCGAGCAGGTGAACACGTCCGTCCTGATGGTCACGCTCTCGGTCGTGGGCTCGCTGGCGGGCGGGGCGATGTTCGGGGCGGCGAACCGGCGCAAGCCGGAGCCTGACGCAGGCAAGGCGACCGCATAGCTCCGACAGGCGCCGGCGTACTCCTCGCCCAGGTTCGGGCGGCCGTGGTTTCCCATCGCCTGCGGTGAGTTCCCCCATCTCTTGCCCTGAGTCCCCCATCTACGGGTGGGGCCGGTATTCGCCCGGTGATCGACCTCATTCACGGTTGAGGCCGGTACCCGCGTCGGTTTCGAGCCCTGGCGCCGCAGCGCACGGCGCAAATACCGCTGCCACCCGTAGATGAGACGGCCCGTGCACTTGATGGACCGCGTCGCGCCGGCCGAGGCAGTGCGACAGGCATCAGCGATCATCGGCAGAGGAGGGCGCGGGGGCAGAGGAGGGCGCGGGCGGGGGTGGCGAGCCCTGGGATCGAAGACGCCCCGGCCGATGGCCGGGGCGTTCCTCGTGGCGCGAGCGCCGACCGCTGTTACTCGGCCTTCTTCGCGGGGGCCTTCTTCGGGGCGGAGGCCTTGGCGGCCGGCTTCGCGCCGGCCTTGGCCGCAGTCTTCGGCGCCGCGGTCTTCGCAGCAGCCTTGGGCGCAGCCTTCGCTGCGGCAGCCTTGGGCGCAGCCTTCG
>JAJYMP010000710.1 GCA_021786915.1 Chloroflexota bacterium | reverse complement strand
CCACGCCTCGAGCGCGGCGGCGAGCGCAGCGGCCGCGTCTGAGGACCCGCCGCCCAGGCCCGCCGCGACGGGGACCCGCTTCTCCAGGCGGGCGGCGAGCGGCGCCGGCGCCTCGGGCCCGAAGCCCGCGTCGCGCGCGGCCCGACGGGCAGCGGAGATCGCGCGCAGCACCAGGTTGTCCGCGGTCGGCCCGGGGTCGAAGCCGGACACGTGGAGGGTGTCCCGGCCGCCCGGCGGCTGCACGGCGACCGACAGGCGGTCCGCAACGCCGGTCGGGACCATGACGCTGTGGAGCTCGTGGTAGCCGTCGGGGCGGATGCCCAGCACGGCGAGCGTCAGGTTGACCTTGGCGGGTGCCAGGCGGACGACCGGGGCGAGGTGTCGGGTGGGGTCGGCTTCCATGCCTAGCGCCCGCCGGGGATCGGCCCGAGCGCCTCGGACAGCGCGATCCACTCCCCCACCGCCACGGTCTGCGGCCGCCGGTCCGGCGCGATGCCGACGGCGGTGAGCGCGGCATCGACCTGCCCGGGCTCGATCGGGAGCTGCCGGCGCAGGACGTTGTGGAGCATCTTGCGCCGCTCGCGGAAGCCCGCCTGGACGAGACGCCACAGCTGGTCCTCGGCCTCGGCGTCGAGGCGGTCGTCGGTGGCGTACGGCTCGAGCACGAGGACCGCCGATTCGACCTTGGGCGCGGGCTCGAACGACTCGCGGGGAACGCGGAAGGCGACGCGGGCGCGGGCGTGGTACTGGACGAAGACCGAGAGGTAGCTCATCGCGCCCGGCGCCGCCGCGATGCGCTCAGCCACCTCGCGCTGGACCATCAGGACCAGGCGTTCGGCGCGGGGCGCCCGGCCGAGGAGCCGGTGCAGGATCGGGCTGGTGATGTGGTACGGCAGGTTGGCCACGACGTCGTACGGCGGCGGCACGAGGTTGACGAGCTCCTGGTCGAGCGCGTCGCCCTGAACCAGGAGCAGCTGCCCGGTCTCGATGGCCCCGGCGCACGCATCGGCCACGAAGGCGGCCAGGCCGCGGTCCAGCTCGACCGCCGTCACCGCCGCGCCCCCGGCGAGGAGCCCGCCGGTCAGGAAGCCGAGCCCTGGGCCGATCTCGAGCACGCCCCGACCGGGCTGGGGCATGGCCTCGGCGAGGATCCGCTCGAGGACGTCCACGTCGGCGAGGAAGTTCTGCGAGAGGTTGTGCCGGGCGTGCAGCCCTGCGTCGGCGAGGACCTGCTGCACATAGCGGGGATCGAGCCGGAGGGCGCCGCTCCGTGCCGGGCCGGTCATCGGATGGCGGGCCGGGCGAGGGGCAGCGACGGGCGGGCGTCGAGCTCGAGGCCGGCGCGAACGCCCGCCGCCAGCCGTCGCGCCCCGGCGGCGCCGATCATCGCCCCGTTGTCGGTGCACAGCCCGGGCCGCGGGATGACCATCGCGATGCCTCGCGCCTCCGCCTCGCCCGAGATCCGCGACCGGAGCGCCGCGTTCGCCGCAACCCCGCCCCCCAGCACGATGCCGCGGGCGCCGATCTCCTCGGCCGCGCGGATGGTCTTGGCCGTGAGCACGTCCACCACGCTGTCCTGGAAGCCCCACGCCAGCTCGGCCACGACACGCTCGGGCAGGGCGCCCTCGCGCTCATCCGCCGGCAGGCCCTCGTCCGCGCGGGCGTGCGCGACGATCCGCCGGGCCGCGGTCTTGAGCCCGGAGAATGACACGTTGAACGAGTCGCCGAGCCATGCCCGCGGGAAGACCCGGTCGCGTGCGGTCGCCTTCTCCGCCTCGCGGGAGATGGCCGGACCGCCAGGGTAGCCCAGGCCGAGCAGCCGGCCGACCTTGTCGAAGGCCTCGCCTGCCGCGTCGTCGACCGTCCCGCCGAGGTACCGGTAGTCCAGGTGGTCGCGCATCTCGACGAGGAACGTGTGGCCGCCCGAGACCACGAGCGCCACCAGGGGGAACGGCGGCGATTCGCGCTCCGCCTCGCCGGGGTCCAGCAGCCACCCGGCGTACACGTGCCCCTCGAGGTGGTTCACCGGCACCAGCGGCCTGCGGTGCGCCCAGGCGAGCGTCTTGGCGAAGTTGATCCCCACCAGCAGCGAGCCCGCGAGGCCCGGCCCGTACGTCACCGCCACAGCGTCCACGTCGGCCATCGTGACGCCCGCCGTCGCCAGCGCCTCGTCGAGCACCGGGACGATCCAGCGCAGGTGGGCGCGCGCCGCGACCTCGGGGACGATGCCGCCGGTCGGCGCGTGGAGCGCCACCTGGGAGGCGACGACATTGGCGTGGATGCGCCGGCCGTCCTCGACGAGCGCGATCCCGGTCTCGTCGCACGAGGACTCGACCGCGAGCAGCAGGGGCCCGGTCACTGCTTGGGGCCTTGCGGGATGTCGTCGTCGGGCGTGGTGGACGGCGCGGGCGACGCGTCGAGCTGGGCCCGCAGCCGCGCCACCCGGGCGCGCATCGCCGGCAGCTCGAGCGGCTCGGTGGTCATGATCAGCGCGTCCTCGTTGTTGTCGGTGTAGTAGCGCGGGCGGAGGCCCACCGGCCGGAAGCCGTACTTCTCGTAGAGGCGACGCGCCGGCAGGTTCGACAGGCGCACCTCAAGGGTCGCCTCGCGCGCCCCGCGGTCATCGGCGAGGTCCAGGAGCGCCAGCAGCAACCGCTCGCCGATCCTGCGGCGCCGGTACCGTGGGTCGACCGCGAACGTGGTGATGTGCGCCTCGTCCACCATGAGCCAGATGCCGCCGTAGGCGACGATCTCGTCGCCCATCACCGCCACGAGGTACTGGGCCAGGCGGTTGGTCTCGATCTCCTGGCGGTAGGCCTGAGCGGGCCAGGGCGTGGTGAACGAGGCGCGCTCGATGCGCTGCACGGCGGTCAGGTCCGAGACCTGCATCGGCCGCACCAGCAGGACCGGGACCGTGGTGCTCATGGCCGCTCAGCCTGCGGGTGGGAGCCGCTGACCTCGACGCCGGCGTCGGTCGGGGGCATGTGGACGCCGCGCGGAAGCGTGACGTACTCGGGGACCAGGGTCGCCAGGTCGTCGGCGTCGCCCGACGCCAGCCGCCCGGCCGCGGTCGCGAGCATCGCGGCCGCGAGGCCTTCCACCGCTGCCTCGCCCAGCCCAACGGCGCCCTCGTCGGCCCGTCCGGCGAGGTCGACCGCGACGAGCCTCTCACCCGGGCGAAGGTCGGGGTCCGTGCCGCCGGGCAGGATGGCCGGTCGCTCGCCGCGACGGGTCAGCACCCGGTCGCTGGGGCCGGCGGGCTGGAGCAGCACGAGCTGCGCGGGAGCCGGAGCCGCAGTGGGCGCCGCGAGCGCCGCGTCGAGGAGCGCGATGCCGGACGCCACGCCGACGATCGGCAGGCCCAGCGCGTGCGCCAGGCCCTTGGCCGTGGCGATCCCGACGCGGAGGCCGGTGAACGCCCCGGGCCCCGTCCCGACCGCGATGGCGCCCAGCTCCGCGGTGGCGACGCCCCGGTCCGCCAGCAGGCCGTCGATCCTCGCGAGCAGCTCCTCGCCGTGTCGGTAGCCGGCCAGCCATCCACGCTGCTCGACCAGCGCCCCATCGGGACCGCCGAGCGCGATGACCGCGCGCGTGGTCGCCGTGTCGATGAGCAGGATCGGGCCGCCGGCGGTCATGCCGCAGCCTCGAGGTAGCGCGCGTAGTCGGGCGCGGCGGCGCGCAGCGTGATCCGGCGCTCCTCGTCGCCAACCCCGTCGATCAGCACGTCCAGGCGCGCGGCCGGAAGGGCGCCGCCCAGCCGCTCGGCCCACTCGACCAGCGCCACCCCCTCGGACTGGCGCTCATCGAGCAGCCCGCCCGCGAGGGCGTCGGCGGCGTCGGCGAGCCGGTACAGGTCCAGATGGAACATCGGCAGGCGGCCGGCGTACTCGGTCATGAGGACGAAGGTCGGCGACGAGACCACGTCATCGATGCCCAGCCCGACGGCGAAGCCCTTCGCGAACTGCGTCTTGCCCGCGCCGAGGTCGCCCACCAGGCACAGCAGGTCGCCCGGCCGCGCGGTGGCGGCCAGTCGCGCGGCGAGGTCACGGGTTTCGGCGGCATCACGCGTCACGACGACGCGCTCGCCGGTCGCGAGGTCGGGCATCAGGCCCGAGGGTAGCCGAAGCCGTGGCGCGGTGCGGGGGCGCCGGCCGCGGCGGGAGGCGCCCGTGCCGCGGCGCCACGCCGGGCGGAGCCTTCGGACCGGTCAGCCCAGCCGCTCGAGGTCCGCCAGCGGGATGTCCATCGGGGCCTTGCCGTCGAGGTCGACCCGGGCCGACTCGAGGTGCACGCCGCCCGCGAAGCGCCGCAGCCCCACGAGCTCGCGCAGGCGACCCTCCGCGCCCAGGTTCGGGCCACTCCGCACGCGCACCCAGTCGGGCGGGACGTCGGGCAGGTCCACCCCGGCAGCATCGAACACCAGTGCCGGCGGATCGACCAGCAGCGCCACCTCGTGGCCCGCCAGTCGCTCGAGGAGCGCTGCCACGGGAGTCGCAATGGGCCGCTTCAGCGCACCGTCCAGCGCCAGGACGCCGAAGGGCTCGGGCATGTGGAGCGCGGCCCGCTGCCGACGCTCGGACGCCTGGAAGTCGCGCAGGTCCTTGCCCGCGACTGACGCCGCCACGATGCCCCGGACGCCCATCGCGCGTGCCCGGGTGAGCGCCTCGGCGTCAATCCGCGAGCCGACGACGAGGATGCTCCCCGTTCTCCCCACGTCGATGCCGCCGGGCCGCAGGTCGCCGAACGGGTCGGTCGCGAGTTCGAGCCGTCCCCGGGCCGAGGCGCCGGCCGCGAACGCGCCCCGGATCGCCAGCCCCTCCACGCGGAGCCGGATCATGGCCCCGGGACGAACCTCGACCACGATCCCGCCAACCGACGACGCCGTCTGCGCTCGATGCTCGCCCGTCACCAGGCGCCATCGGCCGCTCTTGCCCGGGACGGGCGCCAGCAGCTCGCCGTCGCCGGGATGGTCGGCGTGGCGACGTCGGCCCGGGGCGGGTGCCCACCGGCTGCCAGTGGACGGCCTCTCGCCCTCCGGCGTCCGCAGGTCCACCTCGGCGACCCGTCGGTCGCGCACGTGCTCGAGCAGCAGGTCGCCGGGCACCACCACCGTCCCCGGCTCGACGAGGGGTCGATCGCCCGGCGGCAGCGGGACGCTCATCTCGAGCCCGGCCTCCACGAGGCGCCGGAGCGGGACCTCGTCGAGCCACGCCATCGAATCCGAGATGTCGGTCACGGCGCCAAGCCCGGTCACTCGGCGAGCCCGGCGCCCAGCCCGAGCCTCGCCACGGTTCCGCGCCCGGTCACTGGTCGAACCCGGGCCAGGTCCGCGGTTGCACGCCCGGTCACTGGTCGAACCCCGGCCAGACCGCACCCTGCCAGGATGCCAGGAGCTCCCGGCGCGGCTCCAGACGGTCCGGCAGGCGAAGCGGTGCGTCGCGGAGGTCGACCACCAGCCCGCCGAGCCCCCCGGTCACCTCCAGCGCCATGTGCCGCGCCCTCACGCCGATGTCCACGACCTCGCGGAACCGGAGCTCGACCGTCGCGTGTTCGCCGGGCGGCACGTCCACCAGGTCGACGCCCCCCGGCACGAGGTCGACGTCGAGCGGGCCGTCAGTGCGGTGCACGGTCAGCTGGCCTGCCGCCCGGGCGCCCCGCAGGCCTGCGGCCAGCACGATCGTCCCGAGCGGGACCAGCATGTCGTCACGTAGGTCGGCCAGCAGCCTCGCCCGCTCGTCCTCGTCCTCGATGGTGCCGATGGGCGCGAGGACGCGGGCATGGTCCATGCCCACGGCCCGGGCGCCGGGCCGCCTCGCCACGTCGGCCAGGGCGAGGACGGCCGCCGTGGCGGGACCGGCCAGCCAGCCGCCCCCGGTGACGAGCACGAGGTCGGGCGCCGGCATCGCGTCGAAGGCCGGCGTCGCCTCCAACAGCCGAGCCGTAGCCGCCCGGACCGACGCGAGGCGGACGATGGCGCCATCGCCCGCGGCATCGGACCACGGCGCCGTCGCCATCTCGCGCAGGCGGTCCTGGAGGCGTAGGCGGTCGAGGGCGACCGGCAGCCAGCCGATGACGGCGTCGAGGTCGGCGTCGGTGAACGGCTTGGGCAGGAGCGCCGCACGCGGGACCAGGGCCGTGCGCACCACGGTCTCGACGCCGGGCTGCCATGCGGCGAGGGTGCGCGAGCCGCCGGACTGGCCGATCTCGAGCACCTCCACGCGGCGGCGGAGGACGCGCGCGAGCGATGCCGTGGCCGCTGCGATCGCCCGACGGCCGTCGTCACGGCCGCCGCGGAGGCCGTCGAGGAGGGCGCGCAACGGCTCGCCACCGTCGTCCAGCGGCGACGGGGCGAGGACGGTAGGTCCGGGCCGGTCTGGACGGAACAGCTGCTCGGTCCTGGCCCCGGGCGACGCCAATCCGCCCGCCAGCACGGTGACGAGGTCTGGCCGGCGCTCAGTCGTGGCGGCGACCAGCGTGCAGAGTTCGGCGATGAGGTTCCGCTCGTCCGCTCCGGGGGGATTGGACGCCCCCGCGAGGATGGCATCGACATGCCGGTCCGCGAGCGACGTGGCCACCTTGAGGATCTCCGAGCCCTCGACGACCACGGGCCGGACGTGCCAGCCGGCAGTCGCCGCGACGGCGGCGAGCGGCTTGACCACGCGCTCGGTCGCGGCCACGACCGCGAGCTCCGGGGCCATCGCGGTCGCGCACTCGAGGCGTTGCAGGTCGGCTGCGCACCCGGGCCGCTCCAGCCCGATCGCCTCGAGGAGGGACGGGTCCGCGGCCATCGCCCGCCTGCGCACGCGCTCCAGGAGCGCCGACTCGGGGACGCCGACCGGGCCCGCGGTGGCGCCCAGCAGCCGATGCCGACCCCCCGCCCATCCGATGAGGGCGACGGCCGTCGTGGCGGTCCCCCGGTCGATCGTGGCGAAGGCACGCGTCGGATTGCTCACCGACCCGATGCTAGCAGCGACCGCACGATCGGACCGGCCCGACCGGCCCGGGGTATCCGTCCCGCCCCGCCGCGCCCGACGCACCGCCGGCGACAACGCCGCGAGCACCGCGGCCGACAACGCCGCGATGGCGGCGGATCAGCCGGTCCGCCACGGAGCCCGAGGCCGGCTCAGCCGCCGTCAGCGCAAGGCGGAGGGGAGGAGCGGAGCGAGCGCACCTGCAGGTGCGTGAGCGAGCACCGCAGCCGACAACGCCGCGATGGCGGCGGATCAGCCGGTCCGCCACGGAGCCCGAGGCCGGCTCAGCCGCCGTCAGCGCAAGGCGGAGGGGAGGAGCGGAGCGAGCGCA
>JAJYMP010000387.1 GCA_021786915.1 Chloroflexota bacterium | reverse complement strand
CATCGACGAGTTCCCGTGGCTGCTCGAGGGCCGGTCCGCCGGGGAGATCGAGGGGAGCGTCAACACCGCCTGGGAACGCACGCTCAGCCGGCAGCCGGTGCTGCTCATCCTCGTCGGCTCCGACCTGGGCATGATGAGCGCCCTGACAGAGTACGGTCGGCCGCTGCACCAGCGGCCGACCCGCGAAATAGTCGTCCCGCCGCTCTCTCCGATCGAGGTGGCGCGACTCACCGGTCGAACAGGTTCGGACGCGCTCGATGCGTACCTCGTGACCGGCGGATTCCCGAAGATCGCCGGGACCTGGACCTCCGGCTCGCTGCGGGAGTTCCTGACCGACGCACTCGCCGACGAAGGGCACCCCCTCGTCTCGACGGGTCGGCTGATCCTCGACGCTGAGTTCCCGCCCGGCGCACAGGCGCGCTCCATCCTGTCGGTCATCGGCGCAGACGAGCGGCCCCACAAGGCGATCGCCGACGAAACCAGGATCGAGTCCAAGAACTTGACCCCGCCCCTTCGCACGCTCATCGACCGGAAGCGGGTCATCGAGGCGCGGCTGCCGTTGTCGATCGCACGCAGCACCGACACCCGTTACGGGGTGACCGACCCCTACCTCCGCTTCTACCTGCGGTTCGTCGACGCGCAGCTCGCCGAGATCGAGCGGGGGCGGGGGCGCGTGCTCGTGCCCGGGATCCTGGCTGCCTGGGAGACGTTCCGGGGCCGATCGATCGAGCCGCTCATCCGCGAGGCCATCGAACACCTGCTGCCGGATCCGAGGTTCGGTGACGCTTCGGTCGTCGGCGGCTACTGGACGAAGAAGAACGACCCGGAGATCGACCTGATCGGAGCCGACCGCCGCAAGCCGCCGGTGAAGGGAATCGCCTTCATCGGGTCGATCAAGTGGCGAGCGCGGGGCAGGTTCGACGGATCCGACCTCGCCGAACTGATCCGGAAGGGTGCCCAGGTCCCCGGTGTAACCACCTCTACTCCCTTGGTCGGCGTGTCCCGAGCCGGCTTCGAACCGATCCGCGCTCAGCTCGCCGCCGCGCTCGATGGCGACGAGCTGCTCGCTGCGTTCGAGGAGCGCTGACGCCACCAGCGAGTCAGCGACGGCCCTGCCACCTGTCCTCGTCTCGTGGAACCGCCGGCGCAGCGGGACCGCAACGCCGCTCGATGCTTGGTGCTCGTTGACTCCAGACGAGTTCCTCCGCAGTCGCGTCCGGCCAGTTGTCGCCTTGTGGTTTGGCCCCCCTCCAGTCAAGATCTGATCGTGCTGCTACGTGTGGCTCGGGTCGTGGGCGCCGCAACCGGGATCATCTTCATCGCGGTCATTCTGGGCTGGTGGCTCACGACGCGGCCGTTCCCCGGTGACACGTGGAACTACGTCCAGGCTGGCCTTCGCTTGGCACGCGGGGAGCCGTTGTACGCTCATGTGGACCTCGGCCCGGGTTATGCGCCGGTCGCCATCTTCTCGCCGCCGTTGATCGGCGTCATGTTCAGGCCGATCGTGACCATGCTCGGCGTTGAGGACGCGATGAAGACCTGGGTCGTCCTGATGGCGATCTGCGAGCTGGTCGCCATCGGCTGGCTTGTTCTTCGAACACCGGTCGTGGCCGGTCCGGCAGTGGCGGTACTCTCGCTGACGATCGCGCTGACGATCGTGGTCGGGAACATCGATGCCTTCGTGCTGCTCATGCTCCTGGTCGTGTGGCGGTTCCACCGGTACGGCCGGCAGTTGACCGCTGGCGGTCTGCTTGGGGTGCTCACGTCACTGAAGCTCACGCCCGCGGCGCTGGTGTGGTGGGCGCTCGTGACTGGGCGATGGCGGACGACGGCAGCAGCACTCGCGGTGTGCGCAGGGCTGGCGGTCGTGACCGTCATAGGAAGCGAGCCAGACATCTTCGCTCAGTTCGTCTCCGTGAGCGCAACCAACTACAGTGGAGCCCAAGGCCCCGCGAGTCTGGCTGCCCTGGGGCGGTTCCTTGGCCTGGAGCCGGCGCTGGCGGCGTGGCTCCCGCGGCTCGGCCTCGTCGCTGGCCTGTGCAGCGTGTTCATCCTGCGACACCATCCTCGCGCCGCGTGGGCGGCCGCCGTGTGCACGATGGTCGCTGGATCACCCGTGGCAGCCTGGCACAGTCCGGCTCTTCTTCTCGCGGCGCTCGCTCCTCTGATCTCGCGCACTCCCCCGGTGATCACCGGGCCGGACGCAGCTCTGGTGATCGCTCGGTCGCAACACGCAGAGTGATGATCTCGCGGCTCCGTCCAGGCCGACCAGGCGGTGACGGTGATCGCGTCGGATAGTGCCGGCAGTACGATTGATGCGTGGCGGCCAGTGGCTCCGACGCGCAACTCTGCCACCTACTGCAAAGCCGTACGTGGTCACCCTGTGCCCGATCCGGCACTCCCACTCGTGGCTGTCGTGATCCCTGCTCTCAACGAGGCCGGGAAGATCGGGCGCGTCCTGGACAAGTTCCCGCGGGACGGGCGGTTCGAGGCGATCGTGGTGGACGACGGGTCAACCGACGGCACTGGCGACGAGGCGCGAGCTCATGGCGCGGCGGTCGTCCTCCGCCACGACATCAGGCGCGGGGTCGGCGCCGCGATTCGTGACGGATTCGAGTGCGGCCTGCAGCGGGGCCGACCGTGGCTCGCCCTCCTCTCTGGCGATGATCAACATGAACCGGCAGAGCTGGTCGGGGCGCTGGAGGCCGTGCTGGAGCGAGGAGCCGACTACGTCCAGGGGTCCCGCTGGATGCGCGGCGGCCGAGTCGTCGGCAGTACTGGGGGTCGCGGTCTGGGCACGCGGATCTACTCGATCGTGTTCAGCGTACTCGCCGGCCGGCGGATCACGGATGCCACCAACGGCTTCCGAATCTTCCGCGCGGAGCTGCTCCGTGATCCAGCTGTGGACATCCATCAGGCATGGCTCGACAGCTACGACCTCGAGCCCTACCTCCTGTACAAGGCCATCAGGCGAGGGCACAGGGTCATCGAGTACCCGGTGACGGTGCGATACCACTCCACTGACGGTTACACGAAGATGCGTGGCATCAGGGACTGGTGGCGGCTGTTCAGGCCGGCGCTCTTGTTGCGCACGGGGGTCAAGCGGTGAGCAATCAGCTGGATGACGCGTTCAGGGGCCGTCGGATTCTGGTCACAGGAGGCGCCGGATTCGTCGGTGGTGCGCTCGTGCGACGACTCGTGCTGGCCGGTGCCGAGGTGACGGTTCTGGATGACCTCTTCACGGGACTGGTCGAGACGATCCCGCCGGGCGCCGCGTTCGTCCGCGGCTCGGTCACGGATATCGCCCTCGTGCGAGACCTCGTGGCCAGGAGCTCGCTCGTCTTCCACATGGCGGCCCGCAACATCATTGCCTCCACGAAGAACCCGCGGGACGATTTCGAGACGAACATCGGCGGCACGCTGAACGTGCTTCTGGCGGCACGGGAGACACGTCCTGACCGCGTCGTGTACACGTCGTCGACGTCCGTTTACGGGAATCCGCGCTCGATCCCGATCAACGAAGATGATGGGGTCGTCCCGCTGTCGCCATATGCGGTGAGCAAGCTTGGCGGCGAGCACTACTGCTTCGCGTTCTACGAGAGTTACGGGCTTCCGGTTTCGGCTGTGCGGTACTCGAATGTCTACGGCGAGGGCCAACGTCCTGATAACCCGTATTGCGGCGTGGTCTCCAAGTTCTTCGCCAGCGCTGCGGAATCGGGGCGTGTGTCAATTCACGGGGATGGAGAGCAGACCCGCGATTTCACCTACGTGGACGACGCAGTCGATGCAACGTTGCTCGCCGCAGTCCACCCACGTGGCGAGGGAGAGGTCTTCAACATCGGCACGGGCATCGAGACGTCGGTCAACACGCTCGCCCAGCTCGTTGGCCGCGTCCTGAACCGAGAGATCACGGTCGAACACATCGACCGACGTGACGTCGACAACATTCGGCGCCGCGTCGTGAACATCGAGAAGATCCGACGCATGCTGCGCTGGTCTCCCCAGGTGACGCTCGAGGACGGCCTCGCTCGAACCGCAGCCTGGCTGGCTCAGTCGAGCCTCGGCGCGCCCGCGCGCGAGCAGCTCCACCGGCGACCCCGCAGCTGACCGACCGTGCCGAAGGAACTCAACCGACGGCCCACCAAGGTCGCCTCCGGCAACGCGCCAGGGCCCAGCGCATGAGCGGGGTCATCCAGCGCACGTTCACCGCCGGCGCGCCACCAAATCGCCTCCTCCGCTTCGGCCTCGGAGTGCTGGCACTCGTCATGGTCCTGATCGCGCTCCGGAACCTGCTCCTCCTGTATCCCTGGGCCGTCGACCTGGAGATCCCGCTCCGGGCCGCCCGGCGCTGGCTCGACGGCGGGGAGCCGTACCTCGCGGAGAGCTTCACCGTGGGTCCCGGCTACGACCTCCCGTACCTCTACCCGCCCTACGTCCTGCCGCTCGTCGCGCCGTTCCTCTGGCTGCCACGCGGGCTGGTGACCGTTGCCTGGTTCGGCGCCTGCCTCGGCGCCGCCGCATTCGCCTGCCGCCGACTGGCGATCCCGGCCCGCTGGTGGCCGATCCTCCTGATCTGGCCGCCGTTCGCGGAGGGGTTGCTGGGCGGCAACGTGCAGATCCTCCTGTTCGCTGCCTTCACGGCACTGCTCTGGAAGGACCCGGGCGGGACGCTGCTGAGCTCCCCGACGGCGACGACCCCGTTTCAGCCGATCCCGCACGACCCGGCGTCGGCTGGACGCCCGGCCGGGGTTGACGGCCTCCTCGGCGCCGTGATCGGGGCGCTCAAGGCGTCCCAGATCCATCCGTGGCTGTTCCTGGCCCGACGCCGATGGCGCGCGGCGGCCCTGGGCGCCGGCGCGGTCGTCGGCCTGGCGCTCGTCACGCTGCCGCTGACCGGCGTCCAGCTCTGGTCCGACTGGCTGGCGCAGTTGGGCCGGGCGAACGATCCGAACTGGGAGCTCGGCGGGGCCGCGCTGACGCGCTACCTCCCCCAGCCGCTGGGCCTGGCGATCACGGCCGGTTCGATCCTCGCGGTGTTCGTGGTCCCGACGCACCGGGCCGGCGCCTGGGTCGGGCTGCTGACGGTCATCGGCTCGCCGTCACTCCGCGTCTTCGGGCTGCTCTTCCTGCTGCCGGCGATGCTGACGATCCGGCGCGAGATCTCGCTCGTGGCGGCGCTCCTGGTCGCCACGTACACGCTCGAGGGCTGGTGGCTGGCGATCGCCATGGTCGGTGCCGCGCTGCTCGCCTCGGAGCGCTGGGCATGGGTGCGCGAACCGGCGCCCGGGGCGACTACCTCCGGTCCGTGAGGCCCGGCCGCCGCTGGAGGATCGGGGCGAGGGCGGCGAGCATCGAGAGGCCGCTCACCCAGAGGACCGGCAGGGTCAGGGTCGCGGCGACCGGGACGGTCCAGGCCCGGTCCGTGCGGGCGCCCCAGGCGACGAGGACGAGCGCGGCCGGAAAGCGGACGAGGAGCGGGATCGGGATCGACGTCTGGTTGAGCGGGGTCCCGCCGGCGGTCGAGGAGATCGAGGCCCACCAGCCGGCCCAGAGACCGTCGGCGCGGGCCAGGTCGAGGACGACCGAGCCGGCGACGAGGACGGCCGTCACCCCGAGGGCGATCGCGAGCTGGCGCCACTCCCGGCGGACGAGGAACCAGGTGAGCCCGACGCCGGGCGTGACCTTCGAGAGGAGGACGAACGCCCAGGCCGCCGGGTAGCGGAACCCGAGGACGATCGCCGCGGCGATCAGGAGGTGGACGTTGCCGTGGTAGAGCTCGATCGCGACCGGCGGGAAGGCGAGGACGGCGAGGGTCCAGCGCCAGCCGAGCCAGAGCGTCGTGGCGACGAGGAGGGCGGTCCAGAGCCAGGCGAACTGCCACCACGGCAGGAGCTGGAACGGGGCGAACAGGTACGCCAGGACCGGTGTGTAGGTGAACGCACCGAGCCGACCGGCGGTGACGGCGTACGGGTCGCCGGCGCCGGCCGACCAGTAGGCGTAGGTGTCGAAACCGAACGTCCCCTGCGCCGGCGCGACGACGACGAACAGGTACGCACCGAACAGCAACCCGGCGAGGACGAGGCCGTCGCGGCTGGCGCGCAGGATCGGGCGGGGCGGCACGGTTGGATGCTACCTCCCGCGTCGACGTTGGAGCGGCGCGCGAGGGTGCTACAGCCGGCGGCGATGGATCCACGAGTCCGCGAGCCCGCGAGAACAGTGCTTGACGAACCTGTCCTGGTTGTTATCCTGACGATGACCAGCAGACCCGTTGGAGACACACTCGTGAGCCACCGCTTCTACACCCCGACCGAAGTCGCGGAGATGCTGAAGATCAGCTCGACGACGGTCATGAAGCTCATCCACGACGGCAGCCTGCCGGCGATCCGCGTCTCCGAGCGCATCTACCGGATCCCGGAGGCGGCACTGGAACGATTCCAGGCCGGAGGGCGACCGCCCGTTCGCCTGACACGGACGCGTGTCCGCGCGCTGGAACCGCTCGCCACCGGCGAATCGCTCCCGGGTCCGGATCGGGTGCGCGAACCGGTCGGGCAATGAGGTTCTCGGGCGAACGGCTCGATCGCTACGGGCTCGCCTTGGCAACCCGCCTGGATGCGATCGGCGCCGACCTCGATGCCGGGAGTCCGGAGCTGGCCGAGGCCGACGACGGCCGGATCAGCCTGGCCATCGGCGCCAGTCTGCCTGGTTCGCCCAACTCGGCCCGGGCCCGGATCGAGCTCGTCGAGCACTGGGCGGTGGACGGGGGCGCATACCAGTTGGTCGGCTACCGCTACGAACTGATCGACCACGAGAACGATCGGCGACGCGCGTTCCACCGTCATGACGACGCACTGTTCATCCGCGCCTTCGACGTCGTCGTCCATGAGCACTGCGAGGAGCCGATCGGCGTGGCGCGATGCGCGCACGTGGCGGGTCTTCCGAAGCGGGACGGGTTCGAGGCGCTGAACGACCTCCTCTCGGCCTGGTCGACACCACCCGCGGACACGATCTGCGCCGGCTTGCCCTGCCTCGACTGAACGATCACTGGTCCCTTCGTACCGGTCGAGAGTACGGGTCGGATGGTCCGACGGGCGGTGCTACTCTGCACCGGCCGTGCGGATCCCGATCGCCCTCTACCTCCTCGCCCTCGCCGTCCGGGCCGTCCTGATCGCCCTCTACCCGGACCCGGCCTACCCGGACGCGTACTACTACGTCGACGTCGCCCGGGCGCTCCAGGCGGGCCACGGCTTCAGCATCGACTTCATCTGGATCTTCGCCGAGGTCGGCGGGAAGATTCCGACCAACCCGACGCTCCCGATCCCCTCGAA
>JAJYMP010000707.1 GCA_021786915.1 Chloroflexota bacterium | reverse complement strand
TCGCGGGCTGCGCAGCGGGACTCGATGCGGATCATGATCCCGGCCAGCACGATCGTCCCGAACGCGATCATCACCTCGACCACGGCGGCCAGCCAGAACTGCTGGTCCAGCGTCCCCCCGAAGATCGCCAGCAGCGCCGCATCGTCGTGCGCCGGGGCAGCGGCGATGAGCGAGTTGATCGCGACCGAGGTGATCGCCCAGTTCCCGATCAGGCTCACGAAGACGGAGCCGACGAGGCCGAGCCACGCGGCCAGCACCATGAACGCGCCGCCCTCCCGCGGGTCCGTCCGGTAGAGCACGTCCTGGATCATCCCGGGCACCTTGAACAGATGCCACAGCGGGATCACCGTGAACACGAACACGCGGACCGGGCCTCGGGACGGGACGCCGCCGCCCAGCAGCGGCACGTTGCGGGTGACCAGCGCCAGCCACCCGGCGAACGTGAGCAGCGCGAGGAGCACCAGACCGAAGCGCACGGTGCCCAGCAGCGCGGCCTGGACTGACTCGACGGACGTCGCCAGCTCGAACTGCGTGCTGCCGCTGGCGATCGCCTCGACGAAGGCTTGGCGGAGGCGCGGGTAGTCGTCCACCTGGAGCTTGAGGACGATGATCCCGAGCACGGCGACCGCAACCAGGAGCGCCACCGTGATGAGCGACAGCGGCCACGAGATGACGTAGGTCCGGGCGCTCCGCTCGAGAGCTGCGTTCTCTGCCCGCAGGTCGAGGCCCGGCGTCTCCATGGCGTTCGAGCGCGGCGCGCGGCAGTGGTAGCACTGGCCGTCGCGCATGCGGTTGATCGACCGGCAGCTGTCGCAGACCCAGATGTCGTTCACGAGCCGAATGCTAGGCGTTCGCGGACCGCACGGGAACACGCCGTTTCGCCCGCGTTTGCGGCCGTCCCGGACCTCCCCTGGCCAGCCGGCCCGGGCGAGCCGCGCGCAGACGGTACAGTGGCGCCGTGAACCCCCAGGAGAGCCCCCGGCCCGTGCGGCCGGTCGCGTACAAGGGCGAGCCGCTCGACGCGGCGCGCGGCCCTGGCCTGGGCTGCTTCTGGTTCCAGATGCTGCTGCTCCTGGTGCTGGTCATCATCACGCCGCTGTCGGCCACGGACTGGGCCTGGCCCGTCTGGGCCACGACCGTCCTGTTCGTCGTGATGATCCTGCTGCTGCTGCTCAGTGGCCAGACGATGATCTTCCTGCTCCGCCTCGTCGCCGCCGGCCGGAGCGAGGGCCGGCGTCGCCCGCTCGCCAGCCCGACGCCCACCGTGGGCGAGATCGAGGACGAGGCGCCGGCCGCGGGCGCGCCCGAAACCGCTGACGCCAAGGCCGCCGCCCCGTGCGCGCCAGCGGAACCGCCCGCGACTCCCGGGAGCGACGTCCCCGGCATGCGACAATAGCCGTCCGTCCCGCCAGAGCTATCGGAGGCCTGCCAGCTTCGTGCCCGTCCTCGCCACGTACTTCTCCGTCCGCCGCGGCCGCGACCCGTTCTTCAAGTTCTTCATGAAGACGTTGTTCCCGCGCCAGGTGAAGGAGTACGAGCAGAAGTTCGGGATCCGGTTCCTGGGCTGGTACAACGTGGCCCACGGCTGGGACTTCGACAACGTGATCATGTTCGACTTGCCCGACTACGCGACCCTGGACAAGCTGGAAGCCGATGAGGCCACCCGCGCCCTGGGCCACCGCGCCGGCGAGTGGATGTTCGAGCGCCACCATTCGATGTTCCTCCGAGAGCGTCTCGGACCGGACCTTGAGTACCACGGCTAGAGGAGGCGACTGATGGACGTGAGCCGCAACGACACGCTGAGCGCGCTCGCCAACGACGCCGCCCTCGAGCGGACGTCGTTCCTGGTCGAGGCGACCGACCAGCTCCACAAGTTCCTGGACCGCAACGCGAACCACATCCGGGACCTGGGCGGGCTGACCCTCATCGACGAGGACCCGGACTACCTGTCCATCGCCCCGGACGGCACGTTCCGCGTGCGCAGCCGGTACGAGGACCCGGACACCGGCGAGTGGGTGTCCGAGACCGAGATCGTCGAATCGGCGTCCGAGCTGATCGAGCTCTACAACCCGGCCGAGATCTACACCGCGTTCGCCGAGGCTGCCCGGGAGGCCGCCGGCTTCGATGCCGAGCCCACCGCCGCCGGGGACCTGCTCGCGACGGCCGGCGTGCCCCCGGAGGACACGTTCTCGCTCGCGGGCGACGACGAGGGCTACGCCGCCGCGGCCGACACCTGGGCCGCCGGCCGGGCGCCCGCGCTCGAGGCGGATGACGAGGAGAGCGCGGCAGCCGCGATCTACTCCCTCGCGCTCGACTTCCAGGAGAAGAGCCAGCAGAACGAGTCCACCCTGCTCGAGCAGTTCGAGGAGTCGGTGGCCAAGCTCGCGAGCATGGTGGGCGACCTCGTCATCGTCGACGACGAGGACGAGCGGCTCATCCTGGGCTCGTCCGGCCGCTTCCGCGCCGAGGTCCTCCCCGAGGACGGCAACGGCGAGTGGCGCGAGCTGACCGCCCCGGACGACATCGTCGAGTTCTACGACCCGACTGACGTCTTCGGCGACCTGGCCGACTCGCTTGCCGAGGCATACCCGTCCGTCGCGCCAGAGATGGCGGACGAGGACGACGACGAGGACGAGGCCGAGGAAGAGGACGAGGAAGGCGACGAGGGCGACGAGGCCGAGGACGCCGGGGCTGAGACCGACGAGGCCGACGACGCCGGGGCCGGCAAGGACCGCTAGCGCCCGTGCGCCCCTTCGGCGCGGAGCTCGTCGAGCGACGGGAGATCGGGCCCGGGCAGTGGCTGCTGGCGTGGCACGCCCCGGCGATCGCGTCGTCTGCGCGCGCCGGGCAAGCGCTCCACGTCCGCACCGTCGAGGCGGGCGGGATGCCGCTGCGCCGGCCGTACCCCATCGCGACGGCCGACAGCGCGTCGGGGACGCTGACCATCCAGGCCGCGGGCCGCTCGGGCCCCTCTCGAAGCTCGCCGCCACCCTGGGCGTCGTCGCTCCGGCCGGGTGACCGGCTCGATCTCGCGGGCCCGATCGGGCGGCCGCTCGAGGTGGATCCGAGGTCGCGGCACCTGCTGCTGATCGCCGAGGGGTCCGCCATCGCGAGCCTGCGCCTGCTCATCGACGAGGCGGTCCGCGACGGCCGGTCGGTCGTGCTGCTGTACGGCGCCTCCACGGCGGGGTCGGTCTACCCGTCCAGCCTCCTGCCCGACGAGGTCGAGTACGTCGTGGCCACGGCCGACGGCTCGCTCGGGCACCAGGGGACCGTCGCCGACCTCGTGCTCGCGTACGAGGGCTGGGCCGACCAGTCGTTCGCCGCAGGCTCCGCGTCGCTGCTCGCGGGGCTCGCGCAGCTGGCCGGCGGGCGCAAGCAGCGGCTCGGGGTCGCGACGCTGGGGCGCAAGCGGGGCGGCGGCCGGCCGATCCAGCCCGGCTCCCCGGAGGCGCGGCGCAAGTCCTTCCTCCAGGTGGTGCTTGGCCAGACCGTGGCCTGCGCCGCGGGGACGTGCCTGGGCTGCGTGGCGCCCGGCGCGAACGGCTCGGTCCGGGTGTGCCGCGAGGGCCCGTCCTTCGCCGCCGACGAGCTGGGCTGGGGGCGGGCGTGACGGGCGTGACGCGCAGCGCGCCGGAGGCACGCCGCAGCGCCGTGCTTGAGCGGTGGGCAGCCCGGGCCGGCGTCCTCGCGTTCCTCGTGATCGCCGTCGGTAGCGTCTGGGGTGCCGTGGGCTACCGGGGGACCGCCGGCGAGCCGTACAGCCCGCTGAATCACTGGATCAGCGAGCTCGGCCAGGTGAGCGTGGCGGCGCACGCGGGCTTCTTCAACCTGATGCTCGTCATCGGCGGCGCATCGTTCATCGCCTTCGTGGTGGGGCTGTGGCTGACGAGCCCGTCTCGGCTGCGCTGGGCGTTCGGGCCGGTCGGCTCGCTGGCCGGGGTGGGCGGCCTCCTCGTCGGCGTGTTCTCGATGGACCACCCCGTGCAGCACGTCCTCGCGGCCTTCACGTTCTTCAACCTGGGCTGGGTCTTCGTCGGGCTCGCGTCGATCTCGTTCATCCGGAACCGCGAGGCGCGCTTCCCGGTCTGGCTGGCGGGCGTGGGCGCGGCGTCGGTCGTGGCCTTCATCGCCTTCCTCGTCTCGCTCCAGACCGACGAGTTCTCGCGGCAGCGCATGACGTCGAGCGGGCCGATCCTCGGGCGGCCGGACGTCTGGATCGCACCGATCCTGGAGTGGGCGACGCTGGTCGGGATCATGGTCTGGGTGCTCCTGACGTCGCTCGCCTGGCGGCGGCAGCTCCGGCGCGAGGCGAGCGCCGGCGTCGTGGCGGCGGGGCCGACCGCGTGAAGGCAAGGCGCAAGGGCGTGGCCGCGAACTCGAAGCGGACGCCCACGGTGCGGCGGATCCGGCCCGCGATCACCCCGGTCTCGCGGCCCAATCGGCCCGGGCTCCTCTCGCCGCCCGGCGGGCGCCCCGGGCCCTCGTCGCCCTCGCCGTCGTCACCAGCCGCCTCGGCATCGTCATCGGCTGTCTCGGCCTCGTCGACATCGGCCCAGGCGGGCTCGCCCGCGCTCGACGCGCTCGGGGGCCGGCCGGTGGACCTCGCCGTGGACCTGGGTCGCGGACTCGTCCTGCCGAACCCGGTCACCGTTGCCTCGGGGCCGTTCGGGTACGGCGTCGAGGTCGTCGACCTCGCCGACCTGCCACGCCTGGGCGGGCTCGTGACGCGGAGCACGTCGCTCAAGCCCCGGAGCGGCCAGCCGGCGCCGCGCATGGCCGAGGTCGCCGCCGGGCTGCTGCTGGGCATGGGTCCGCAGAACCCGGGCCTCGAGGCCGTGCTCGACCGGTACGCCGGCGTCTGGGCGCGCTGGGACGTGCCGGTGATCCTGTCGCTGTGCGCAGATTCGGCGGGGGAGCTGGGCGAGGCGGTCCGGCGGCTCGAGGGAGAGGCCGGGATCGCGGGCCTCGAGATCAACCTCTCGTGCGGCGGTGGCGGGCGGGGGGGCGTCATCCCGGGGCTCGATGCGGATGCGGCGGCGTCGTACGTCGCCGCCGCCAGGCGCGGGACGGACCTGCCGGTCATCGCGAAGCTGACGGCCCAGGCACCCGATGTCCGGGCGGTCGCGAGGTCCGTCGAGGACGCCGGCGCCGACGCCATCTCAGCCATCAACACGCTGCCGGGCCTGGTGCCCTCGGCCGACCGCTCCGGCCCGGCCCTCGGCTCCGTCTACGGCGGGCTGTGCGGCCCCGCGATCCGGCCGATCGCGCTGCGCGTGGTCTGGGAGGTGGCGCAGGCGGTTGACGTGCCGGTCATCGGCGTGGGCGGCGTGGCGAGCGTGGACGATGTGCTCGACTTCCTCGCGGTCGGGGCCAGCGCCGTTGGCGTGGGCGTCGCGGCGCTGGCCGATCCGATGCTGCCGGTGCGACTCGCCGACGAGCTGGCCGACGCCTGTCGGGCGCTCGGCGTGAGCGCCGTCGGAGACCTGGTCGGGACCGCCCTGCCCGCGCGCCCGGGTCCCGCGTCCACGCGCGGCGCCGAGTGGGCGCGATAGCGGTGACGGGCTGGCTCTTCGCCTGGCTCGCCGCTGCCAGCACGGTCACCGCGGCCCTGTACGCGTACGACAAGCTGGCGGCCCCGCGGCGCTGGCGCCGGGTCCGCGAGCGCACGCTGTGGATGTGCTGTCTCGCGGGCGGCGTGCTGGGGGCCTGGCTCGTGTTCCTCGGCATGCGGCACAAGACCCGACACGGATCGTTCTGGGTGGTGCAGTCCCTCGCGTCGTTGGCGTGGGTGGCGGTGCTCGGCTTCGCGGTGACCCGGTAGGACGCCCGTGCGAGGTGGACCGCGCATCCTGATCCGATAATCGACGCACTTCGCGTGAACCCGGGCGCCTCCGCCTGACTCCTGTGAAGTGAGCGAGGGGTGGACGAGCGTCGATGGAGCCGGATCGCGTGGCGCGGGCCAGGTCCGGGGACGGCGCCGCCTTCGAGTCGCTCGTGGAGGCGCGGGTGGGGCCGATGCTGCGCACGGCGACGGCGATCCTGGGCAACGAGGCTGATGCTCGCGACGCGGTGCAGGACGCGCTGATCACCGCCTGGCGCGAGCTGGCCGCCCTGCGCGACCCCGCGGCGTTCGACGCGTGGATCACGCGCATCCTCGTCAACCGTTGCCGGCGCGGGCTGCGCGGCGTTGCGGCCCGGCGCGTGCGCGAGGTGCCGGTCGAGGCGCTGGCCGCGTCGCCCCTCGAGCCAGACGGACCCGACACGGCCTCGGCGTCCGACGAACGGCAGGCGCTGGAGCGGGCGTTCGAGCGGCTGCCGGTCGACGAGCGGACGCTGCTGGTGCTGCACCACCTCGACGGGCGGCCGCTCGCCGAGATCGCCGCGGTGCTCCACGTGCCGGTCGGGACCGCGAAGTCGCGGCTGTTCGCCGCGCGCCGATCCCTCGACCGGGCGCTGGAGCGGGAGGGCGGGCGGTGAGCGTCGACGACGACGCCCTCCGCTCGATGCTGACGACACGCGCCGAACGCGCATCCGCGGGAGCGGCAGACGAGGTCATGCGGGCCGTCCGGGCCGAGGTCCGCGAGCCGCGGCAGGGCGCGACGTTCTCGGTGCTGCCGGTGCTGACCGGGCGTTCACCGGTGGTCGGGGCCGGGTTTGCGGCGGCAGCGATGATCGCGGTCCTGGTCATGGTGGTCGTGGCGACGCGGCCGCCGACGGCCGCTCCATCGGCGTCCAGCATCGCCAGCGCGATCGCGGCGCCGACCGCGGCCAGCGTCGGGACGCCAAGCCCGTCGCCCTCCCTCCCGGCCGGGCTGACGCAGCGGCAGGCGGTCCAGATCGCGGCGGCGCACGTCCAGACCCTCCCGATCGACCCGCTGAACGCCCTGATCAGCGCGACCGCCGGCGCGTATCGCGACGTCGCCCTGGGCGGGGCGGTGGGCCCGGCGCCGTCGATCCCACCGAGTCAACTCGTGTGGGCGGTCACGTTCGACACGGGGTGGTACTGCACCTCGGGCATGCCGGGTCACTGCGGTGTCGCGCAGGCCACCGTCTTCATCGACCACGCGACCGGCGCCTACCTCGGGGCCCAGACCTGGTCGCCGAGCATGGCGAGCCAGCAGATCACGCTGGTGGATCTCCGACGCGCGCTCAGCGACAGCTCTCTCGACGGGCACATCGTGCTCGTGGACGGCACGCTGCAGCAGCAGAGGTCAGCCACCTGCGGACAGCCATCGTGCCCGGCCGACTACGCGCTCCGGTTCGTGGGGCCGGTGGTCACCGAACAGCGCCCGGGCCAGCCGGTCACGCCGGCCCGCCCTGGCGCCGGGTCGGCACCGCT
>JAJYMP010000697.1 GCA_021786915.1 Chloroflexota bacterium | reverse complement strand
ACGATGACCTCCGCCGCCGCGGGCTCCGTGTCGAGGAGCGGCTGCTGGCCGGGCGCCTGCCCGGGATCCGGGAGCCGCAGGCCCGCCCGCGCCTGCGCGATCGCGCTGCGCATGAGGTCGCGCCGGGTGGAGTTCGCTGACTCGAGGGCGGCGGCGAGGGCGTCGGCCTGCTCCGGCGTGCCGGCAAGCAGCAGGCTCGCGGCGTCGAGGGCCTCCCCCACCCTGCCGGCAGCATTCAGCCGGGGCGCCAGCACGAAGCCCACGGTCTCGAGGTCCACGGTGGCCGGGTCCACGCCCGCCCGCGCGAGGAGCGCGGCGATTCCCGGCCGCGGCGAGGTCCGGATGCGCTCCAGGCCGAGCCGCGCGATGGCGCGGTTCTCGCCCAGCAGGGGCACCACGTCGGACACCGTCCCGATGGTCGCGAGGTCGGCGAGCTCGAGCGCGGCGTCGGGGTCGTCCGCCAGCTCCCCCAGCAGCAGCCGGGCCACGGTGAACGCCACGCCGCTGCCCGACAGCGACGGGTCTGGATAGGCGGAGTCTGCCCGGTGCGGGTTGACCAGCGCCACCGCTGCCGGCAGGACGTCGGGCAGGTGGTGGTGGTCCGTGATGACCACGTCGATCCCCCGCTCGCTGGCGGCAGCCACCTCGGCCACGCTCGTCGAGCCGGTGTCCACGGTGATGATCAGGCCCACGCCCTGGGTCGTCGCGGCCTCGACGCTCGCCATGGAGAGCCCGTGGCCCTCCTCGAGGCGCGACGGCACGTACGGCAGGACGTCGAGGCCCAGCCGGCGAAGCGCGAGGACCAGCTGCGCGAGCGCGGTCAGTCCGTCCGCGTCGAAGTCGCCGAACACCATCACGCGCTCGCCGTTGGCCATGGCCCGGGCCACGCGCCCCACCAGCGCGTCGGCGTCGGGCAGCAGGTGCGGGTCGTGGAGGGCGGCCTCGGCGGGGCCGAGGAATGACGCGAGGCTCGCGAGGTCGGCCACCCCGCGCCGGGCCAGGACCGCGGCCGCGAAGGCGCCGAGCCCCAGGTCGCGGGCGGCGGCCCGGTACGCGGGGTCCAGGCGGATCGGGTCGGGGAACACCCAGCGGTGACGTGCTTGGATCATCGCGCGGAGTCTGCCACGTCTGGCTCACCGGGGATTTGCGCTGCGCTCACGGGCCCCTTGCCAGGGTTGCCCGGGCGGGTGGTGCAGGCGATCGGGCCCCGGCCGAGACCGGGCCCCGCGGTCACGTTGCGGTGCGGCGGCTTGGGCGGGCCGCGTTCTCCCGCTCGCGCTGGCGCTCGTCGTGGAGGTGCCAGACGACCAGCAGCGGGCTGGCGTTGAAGATCGACGAGTAGGTACCCGAGACGATGCCGATGAGCAGCGCCAGCACGAACGTCCCGATGGCCTCGCCCGCGAACAGGAGCAGCGCGAGGAGCGTGATCACGACGGTGAAGCTCGTGGTGATCGACCGGCCGAACGTCTGGAGGATCGAGTGGTTGACGATGCGCTCGAACGGCTCCCCGGCGTGGCGGGCCTTGTTCTCGCGGATCCGGTCGAACACGACGATCGTGTCGTGGACCGAGAAGCCGATGACGGTCAGCATCGCGGTCACGAACAGGCTGTCGATCTGGACGTTGAAGAACGTGCCCAGGATCGCGAACAGCCCGACGACGACGATGATGTCGTGGAGCAGGGCGGTGAGCGCCGTGACGCCCATCCGGAAGTCCCGGAACCGGTAGGTGATCCAGAGCAGGATGCCGATCGACCCGACGAGGATGAGGACGAGCGCCTGGGTGATGAGTTCCTTCGACACCACCGCACCGACGGAGGTCAGGGAGTTCTGGCTCGAGATCGGCCCCAGCTTCGCCTCGAGGGTGTTGCACAGGGCCGGCAGCCTGCTGGCGCCCTGCGGCAGCCCGCCGCACACCGTCGTCGCCGCGGACGGCGAGGGTGACGGCACGGCGGAGGCGCCCGGGGAGGCAGCAGCCGCGGAGGCGCCCGGGGAGGCAGCAGTCGCGGAGGCCGAGGCGGACGGGCTGGCGGAGGGCGCGGCAGAGGGGCTGGGAGAGGCCGAGGCGACCGGCGAGCTCGAGGCCGACGGGCCGGACGAGGGCGCGGCCGATCCGCTCGCGCCGGCAGACGCGGAGGCGGCGGCCGATCCGCTCGCGCCAGCAGAGGCGCCGGCCGACGAGGACGGAGATGCGCTCGGCACCGGTTCGGGCGTGGCCGGGGGGGCCGCCAGCGCCGCATCCTTGGTGCGGATCTCCATGAACGACCGGGTGGTCTGGCCGTTGCCGGCCTCGGTGACCTGGGCGTCGTAGCCAGCCTGCGCGATGACGGCCTTGACCTGGTCAGGCGTCACATTCGGATCGGCGAACTGGATCTGCCAGACCGTGCCGCCAGTGAAGTCGATCGAGAACTGGAGCCCCATCTTGCCGCCCGTGAACGGCCCGGCGAGGATGAAGATCAGGCCCGGGATCAGGACCGCGAGGGAGAGTGCGAAGAACCAGTTGCGCTTCCCGATGATGTCAAACACGCGTGCCAGCCTCGCGACGGAGCGCCCGGCCGGTGGTGGGCCGCGCCAGGAATTCCGCTTCGGTGACGCCGAACAGACGCGCCTGCCGGGCCCACGGCCTCACGACGACCAGTCGCAGCACCGTGCGGGTGACGGTGACGGCCGTGAAGATCGAGGTCAGGACGCCGATGATCAGGACGAGCCCGAAGCCCTTGATCGTCGACGAGCCGAACAGGAACAGGATCGACGCGGTGATCAGGCTCGAGATGTTCGAGTCGAGGATCGAGTTCCAGGCCCGGTTGAAGCCGGCCTCGACCGCCGCGGGCAGGCTCTTGCCCACGCGCAGCTCCTCCTTGGTCCGCTCGAAGATCAGGATGTTGGCGTCCACCGCCATGCCCACCGACAGGACGAAGCCCGCGATCCCGGCCAGGGTCAGGGTGACCGGCACCCAACGGAAGATCGCGACGACCACGAGCGAGTAGTAGATGAGGGCGCCGCTGGCGACGAGGCCCGGCAGCCGGTAGTGGACGATCATGAAGAAGATGACCAGCAGGACCGCGATCAGGCCGGCGACCAGGCTCTGGCGCAGGAACGCGTCGCCCAGCGTCGGGCTGACGGTCTCGTTGGAGATCTCCTGGAGCGGGTTCGGCAGGGCGCCGTACTGGAGGATCGTCACCAGGTTCTGCGCCTCCGCCAGCGGGTAGCCGCCCATCTGCCCTGAGGTGACCTGGACCTGCCCGTTCGGGATCGAGCTCTGGATGACCGGCGCCGTGATGACCTTGCCGTCGAGCACGACCGCGAAGTACTGGCCGATGTGGGACGCCGTGTAGTCCGCGAACAGCTGCTTGCCCTTGTCGTTGAGCGTGAAGTCCACGGCGCGCTGGCCGGTGGCGTCCGCGCCGATGCTCGCCGAGCTGACCGCGGCGCCAGAGAACGAGACGCAGTTGGCGGTGACCGTCGCCGAGCAGGGCGTGTTCAGGGTGCTGGCGGGAAGCACCTGTCCAGCGCTGGCGGGGGTCGAGCCGAGGGGGACGAAGTCAAGCCGGCCGGTGGTGCCCACGAGGTCCTCGACCTGCTTGGGGTTCTTCGCCTCGGGCACCTCGACGACGATCCGGTCCGTCCCCTGGACCACCACCGTCGCCTCGGTCACGCCCGACCCGTTCACGCGGTTGGTGATGATCTGGCGGACGACGCTCAGGGCGTTGCTGTCCGGCGCCTTGCCGTTGACCGGCAGGACCTGGTATTCGAGGCGGATACCGCCGCGCAGGTCGAGGCCGAGCTTGGTGATCGGGCGCGAATCGCCGGAGGACGTCGCGAACGAGATCGGGGCGAAGTCCGACAGCAGGGCGAACAGGCCGATGACGAGGATCAGGAGGGGACCGAAACGGCGCATCGGGGCGGGATCATACCGGGAGTGGGCCCAACCGTGCGTCGGCTCCTCGCATCCACGAGGCAGATGTCACGCCCGCAGGCGGCCTGAGGCCAGGCCGTCTCGCCGCGACTCGCCGTGGTGCGTCATCCCGGACCGCCGGACGCTCGGCGGCAGCCTGCCGTCCCATCCTCGGACCCAGCCCGGGCACGCCGGGCACGCATTCGGCTCCGAACTGAGTCGCGAGCGCCCGACGTGCGCGGCTCCGGGCGGGTGTCCGGAACGTCAGCCCACGGCGCGTGGGCCCGGCAGCCCGGGCGCCCCTGGCGTTCCCGGCCGCTGGCCGCGCAGGTGCGTGAACAGCCAGGCCGAGAGGAGCAGCAGGACGCCGAGGCCCGCCAGCACCACCGCCCGGTAGCCGACGTCCATCGCCGCGAGGTCGACGGTGAACACCTTGGCGGTCGCGAGCGAGAGGATCCCGAACCCGATGTGGCGCGGCATCGCGTGCCGAGACCGCAGGCCCACGCCCAGCGCCAACGCGCCGATGGCGGTCCACGTCACGGACATCGCGACCTGCGCCTGCTTGGCGAGCTCCTCGACAGGGACGGTGCCGCCCACCATGCGCTGGAACGGGTCGACGATCGCCACCGAGGCCAGGTACACGCCCGTGGCCGCGGAGGCGACCTGGAGCAGCGCCCGCCGCGAGGCCAGCTCCGGGCGGCGGGAGGCGAGGAGCGCCACACCTGCCACGGCCGCCACGGCGGCCCACCAGCCGGCAAGGAGCGCCGGGCGGCCCCAGTCTGCCCCGCCTGCGACCCACAGCCGGTCAGGCGGGGCGACCAACCCGAACGTCACGGCCACGGCGCTCGTGGCGAGCAGCGCGGCGAAGCCCGCCGAGACAGGGCGGAGGCCGTCGGCCGGTCGCGTCACGGCAAGCGCCGCTCCCGCGATCAGCAGCCACAGGACCACCACGAAGTCGGCCTTGACCTCGTGCGGGACGGCGATCGCCAGCGGCACCAGCGCTGCCAGCAGCGCTGCCTGCTGACCCCACCTCGTGACCGTCCATGCCGCGGCAGCGATCGCCGCGCCGGCCAGCACGACCGCCACCAACGTGGTTTCGTCGGTGAACGGGGGTCCAACCAGGCCCCAGCCCCTCCAGGGCAACGGCCGCAGGTCGCCGCCGAGCGCGGTCACCAGGGCCGCAAGCCACGCCACCGCCCCCGCCCCGCCGGCCAGGCTGCTCGCCTCGGCGGGCAGGGGGATGAACGTCAGCCGGCGAGCATCGGCGAACCGAGCCAGAGCCCGGTCGCCGACGACGGCGAGCGGCAGCAGCACGGCGCCGACCGCGATCTGCGAGGTGCCTCCCAACTCGAACGGCAGCGACCAGGTGACCAGCAGGACGGCGACCGCCGCCAGCGTCGACCGGATCGCGCGCGTGCCCAGCTGCGCCCCGACGATCGCGAGCCCGGCCAGGATGATCGCCAGCGAGGCCGCGGGCGCGTCCGTGTACGGCACGGCCGGGAGCCCCGAGCCCCATCGGACTGCCGGGTATCCCAGCCCGATCAGCGCCCCGCCAGCGGTCAGGCCGAGCGCGGCCGCGGTAGCCGTTGCGAACCAGACATTGCGGACCAGCCCGCCGAAGCGGACGAGGTCGGCACGGGTGCCGGCGCGCTCGACCAGCACGTCGAGCTCCAGGGCAGCAATCGCCACCACGACGAGCATGAGCGTGAGCGCCGGGCCATTGGCCTCGAAGAGCGCCGCGTAGCCCACCACGGCGGCGCCGACGGCCGCCAGCGCCGAGCGGATCCACGCGACGGGCGCGAACCAGCCCGCGACGGCGACGGCCGCGACGACCGCTGCCAGCGAGGCGGCCTCCGGGTGCAGCAGCGGGACCGCGAACAGCGGCGTGCCGACCTCGAGCCGGTCGAGCGGGTACTCGACCACGGCCAGGTGCAACGCGGCCAGCGAGCCGAGGGCGATCGCGGCCAGCGCCGACCAGCGGTGCAGGCGGCGCGCGGCGAGCCACGCGAGTGCGGCGCCCTCGACCGCCCAGGCGACCGGCACCAGGGCCGCGCCCAGCTGCACGAAGGCAGCGAGGGCCAGCAGCGCCACGCCGGTCCCTGCGACGAGGTTGCCGAACAGGTGCTCGAGGCCCTGCCGCCGCAGGAACGCGCCGCCGACGGCGAGGTGCGCCACGGAGGCGAGCACGAAGAACGTGCCCAGCCAGACGTGCGTCGGGCCCTCCAGGACGACGTTGCCGCCCCAGGTGAGGACTGCGGCATTGGCGAGCACCAGCACCGCGCTCGACGGGCGCAGGTCGTCACGCCGGATCCGGACCTCCTCGCCCCCGGCCGCCACGGTGTTCACCAGCCAGAACCCGGCCAGGGCGACCAGGCCCTGGGCGGTGTCGGCACTCAGGAGCCAGCTGGCGAGCTGCGGCGCGGCCAGCACGAAGGCGATCGACGGCAGCCAGCGCCAGGACCGGAACACGGCAATCGCCGTCGTGCCGATGAGGGTCACGGCGACGAACAGGAGGGTCAGCGTCGTCGGCGAGGCACCCATCACGGGCGGTGCGATCAGCGCGGCGATGAGGCCGTACGCTGCCACCTCGCGGGCGTCGTACCGGATGGCGATCACGGCCGCGGCGATGGCGGCGGCGAGCGCGGCGGCGAGCCCGAGCTCGGGCGAGAGCAGCCCGTAGGCGCGGGTCGCCGCGAACAGGGTGATCGAAGTGATGCCCAGGCCGGTCGCCGTGAGAACGTTGCCGAGCAGCGGGTTGCGGCGGTCGAAGCACAGCGCGCCGACGCCGAGGATCAACGCCGCCGCCACGAACCCGATCACGACGCGCATGGGCTGGGTGATCCAGCCGCGGCTGAACGCGAGGCTGAGGAAGAACACGGCGGCGGCGACGAGCGCGAAGCCGCCGATCCAGGCGAGGGCCTGACCGGCGAACCGCTCCTCGAGGTCGCGCAGATTGAAGCTCGGTGCCGGCTTGGCTGGGGCCTGCCAGGCCGCGGTCGCCAGGGTCGGGATCGCGACCCGCGCCTCGCCAGCCGCGGCAGCCGCGACGCCCTCGGGCATCGGTTCGGGTGGCGGAGGCGAGCCCCAACGCACGTCCGGCGACGGCGTCTGCCCGGGCGCGACCGGGCCGGGCGCCGAGGCGGACGGACCGCGCTGGACCGGCTCGCCCCAGCCTGCCGAGCGCATGGGCGGCGCCGGCGGGAACGGCGCGCGGCGCATGGGCGGCGCCGGCGGAAACGGCGCGCGGCTCACGAGCGGGCCTGTCGCCTCGGCCTCGCCCGCAACCTCTGCGTCGAGCCGCCGCTCGATCTCCTGAACCCGGGCCTCGAGGCGCCCCAGGCGCCGCTCCAGGCCGGGATCACCAGTGTCGCCGTCCATCGCCTGCCTCCCGTCACGTGCTCGACCGGGAGACGCCGCAGTTCGGGGTTCGTTGCACGCCCACGACCGCGGCGCGCCAAGTCCGGCGCGATGATCCGCAC
>JAJYMP010000587.1 GCA_021786915.1 Chloroflexota bacterium | reverse complement strand
GCTCGTCCCCGACGACGACCTCTACGCGCGGCTCGAGCTCGGGCCCGACGCCTCCCCGGAGGCCGTCGAGCTCGCCTGGCGCGCGCTGCTGCGCAGGCACCACCCTGACGTCGCGGGCGACGGCGCCGAGGCGCTGGAGCTCGCGAAGCGGATCAACGTCGCCCACGACTGGCTGTCGGACGCCGACCTCCGCGCACGCTACGACGCCAACCGGGCGGGCGTGCCGGCCGCAGCAGCCGCGCGGGGTGCATCGGGCGGGCGCGCGCGCGGCCGTTCCGGGCGGGTGGTCGATGCGCCATGGGGGCCGGCATGGACGCCGGTCCGTCGCCGCCGTCCGACCGGCCCCCGCCGGACCGACCTCGTGTCGGGCCCGCCCGAGGAGAGGCTCGCGAGGTTCCTCGCCCGCGTGGAGCGCCTGACGGCCGATGAGCTGGACCGCCTCGCCGCCGCCGAGCCCCCGCCCATCGCGTTCCTCGCCACGGTCCGCCGGTTCCTGCCGCCCGACGCGCGGGAGGCGTTCGCCGCCTGCGAGGCGGCGCTGGGCGCGCGCGTCCCGCACGAGCGCTGGGCCGAGACGGGCGTCCGCGAGGGGCTGCTCGCAGCGGCGGCCGAGGTGGTGCTCGCGCCGGTCCTCGACGACCTGCTCGCCGAGCCGTTCCGGGGCCGGTCGCGCGAGCGACTGCTGCGCGCGTGGGACGCCTCCGTGGACCAGCCGCGCTGCGGCCCCAACGGGTCCTCGGTCGAGGCGGTCGTCGAGCGGGTTCGGGCGTGGGGCCCGGCCGACGTGGCGGCGTTCATCCGCGCGTCGACGGGCGTGGACGCCGCGGAGCGGCCGTGGCCGGTCTCGCTCGACCGCGACGAGGACGAGGCCCTCCGGATCTCGGCCGACCTCGCCGCGCACGACGTGGCAGCCGCGATGCCCGTGGTCGGCCTGGCGGCGAGCCCCGGCACGCGCGCCCGCCGCCTCGGCGCCCGCCTGGGCTACGCGACGGCGCTCCGCCACGCCTACGCGCCGGGGGTGTACGCGCGGATCGCGGGCGGCTACGACGCGGTCGGCGCGCCGGCCGCGGCGAGCGAGGCTCCCGAGGTCCGCCGCGCGCACTAGCGTCCCGATCCGCTGGTCCCTCGCCGGCTGAGTCGCGTCGGGGTCGGGAGCGCCTCCCGCGCGCACGGGCCGCGCCGCGGACCCCCGGCCCGGGCCGGCGCCCGCGCACGCCGCCGCGCGCGGCGACCCCAGCACGACTCAGCCCCCGGCGCGCGGCGGGGGTCCCGGGCGGCGACCAGCGGGCGACCTCAGGAACGGGACGCTAGTGAGGTGATCTCGCCCGATCCTGCCGAAGACGGAGGCGTCCCACGGTGAACCTCGAGGCCGGCAAGGCCATCGTCCGCCAGTTCATCGAGCGATCTTTCGGCGCCGGCGACCTCGCTGCCGTCGCGGAGCTCATCGCGCCCGATGCCGTCTTCCACGCCCACCGCCTCGGCGTCGACCCGCCGGCCGGCATGCGCTCGGCGATCGAGCGGAGCCGACGGCGAACACGCGGTTGACCAGCCTGTGCCATCCTCGTTGTCGATGGACGCCGCCGACCTCTTGCCCGACCCCCTGAGCGACCTGCTGCCCGTCGGCGTCGTCCGGTTCGACGCCGGCCGCCGCGTCGTGGAGGCCAACGCCCGCGCCCACGCGCTGCTCGACACGGTGCCCGGCCGCCTGCTCGGCCGCACGGTGATGGAGACGTTCCTCGACCTGCGGGTCGAGCGGTTCCTCAACGAGGGCGGCGGCAGCACGGAGGTCCGCCTCGGGACGGGCGAGCCGAGGACCATCGTCCTCCGCGCAGCCCGCACGAGCGGCGACGGCCTGGTGGTCGTCCTCGAGGACGTGTCCGAGCTTCGGCGCCTGCGCCAGATCCGCACCGAGTTCATCGACAACCTGAGCCATGAGCTGCGCACGCCCATCAGCACGATCACCCTGCTCGCCGAGACGGCCGCCCGCGAGGCCGCCGCCGTCGAGGTGCCGGAGCGCCTCCGCGACCGCATCGCCAAGATCGAGGTCGAGACCGGGCACCTCGCGCAGATGGTCGCCGAGATCCTCGACCTCGCCCGGATCGAGGGCGGCAGCGCGATCGTCCCCGAGGACGACGTCGACCTCGCGCGGCTGGCGGAGGCGTCGGCCGAGCGGCTGCGCCTGTTCGCGGAGCGGGGTGGGGTGCGCATCGGCGTGGACGCGGACCCGGCCACGCCGATCGTCCGCGGCGAGGAGCAGCGCATCGGCCAGGTGCTCGTCAACCTGGTCCACAACGCGGTCAAGTTCAGCCCCGACGGCGGCGAGGTGACGATCCGGGTCCGGCAGGCGGGCGACGGGGCGAGGGTCGAGGTCGTCGACCACGGCATCGGCATCGCCCGGGCCGACCGCGCCCGCGTCTTCGAGCGGTTCTACAAGGCGGACCGCGCCCGCGCGCGGGGCGGCGGGACGGGCCTGGGCCTCGCAATCTCGCGCCACATCGTGGCGGCCCACGGTGGCACCATCGGGGTCGAATCCGAGGAGGGCCGCGGCTCGACGTTCTGGTTCGTCCTGCCAGCCCGGCCGCCGGGCGCCGGGTCGCCGGGTCCCGACGACCAGGCCGCGGCCGACGAGGCCGAGGCTGAGGCCCGACTCGCCGAACACCGATTCCCCGCGGCCCCCGCCGCTCCCGCGCCCTGACCGAAGGAAGGAACCCAGCCCGCGTGGACCGCCTGCTCGTCGCCACCCTCAACCTGCGCAATCTCGCCGACCGCTGGGACGAGCGGCTGCCGCTGCTGCTCGCCGACATGGCCGCGCTCCAGCCCGACGTCATGGGGCTCCAGGAGGTCGTCTACCCGCTGCAGCAGGACCGGCTCCTGGGCGCGGCGGGCGAGGCCCACTACGCGGCCGTCCGCGGCTGGGCCGGCCGGCCCGAGTACGGCAACAGCCTGCTCGTGAAGGAGCCGCTGGCGTACGAGCGGTCCGAGCGGCTCGACCTCGGCCTGACGCGCTCGGCGCACCGGGCCCTCGTGGCGCTGCCCGGGGGCGCCCGCCTCGTCTTCGCGGTGACCCACCTCCACCACCCGCCCGAGGCGCACGCCGAGCGGCTGGCCCAGGTCGAGCAGCTGCTGGCCTGGCTCGAGCGGGCGCCCGGGCACGACGCGATGGTCGTCGTCGGCGACTTCAACGCGGACCCGCGCGAGCCCGCGTACGCACGCATGGCCGCGGCCGGGTTCCGCTCTGCCCTGCTGGAGGGCAATGGCGTTGAGCCGCCCGTGACCTGGCCGTCGGGGCTCCAGGCGCCCGCGATGGACACCGATGGCGAGCCCGACTGCCTCGACTACATCTGGCTGCGGGGCTCCGTCGCGGTCGAGGAGGCGCGCGTCGTGTTCGATCGCGCCGCGGTCGACGACCCGACGCTGTACCCCTCGGACCACTTCGGCCTCGCGGCGCGGATCCGCGTGGGGGACGCCTCGTGAGCGCGCGCCGCTCGCTGCGGCTGGCGCACCGGGGGGACTGGCGCGTGGCGCCCGAGAACACGCTGGCCGCCATGACGGCGGCGATCCGCGTGCCCGCCTGCGACGGCGTGGAGTTCGACGTCCAGCTCTCGCGCGACGGCGTGCCGGTGATCCTCCACGACGAGACGCTCGCGCGAGTGCAGCACCGCCCTGAGCGCGTGGACGCGCTCGACGCTGCCGAGCTGGCGACGGCGGGGGTGCCGACCCTCGCCGAGGCGCTGGCGCTGCTGGGGCCGGACCCGTTCCTCGACATCGAGCTCAAGGGCGACGACCACGGTGACGCGACGGCGGCCGTGCTCCGGGCGGCGCGGGGCGATCACGGCCCGCGGTCGGTGTTGAGTTCGTTCGACCCGCCCAGCCTCGCCGCCATGGCCGACCGTCTGCCGGGCTGGACCCTGTGGCTCAACGCCGAGGACCTTGCGCCGGCCACGCTCTCGCTCGCGCTGGGGCTGGGCTGCCGCGGGATCTCCGTGCTGTGGGGCGCCATCACGCCGGCGTCCATCCGCGGTGCCCGCGATGCCGGGCTCGACGTGGCGGCCTGGACCGTGCGCCGCCGGGCGACCTTCGACCGCCTCCAGCGGCTGGGCGTGGTGGCGTGCTGCGTGGAGGCTGCCGCGCTCGACGGCTGATCCGGGCTCCTGGCCGCGACGCGGGGTTCGAGCGCCACGACCTCCTTATCGCCGCCAGACGGCGTTCATCCAATGACGGGACCCGCCCGGCGGCGGGCCGGCGAGCATCAGGCGCCCGGGCCTGGTCGGCCTCCCACGGACGGGGCGACGAGCGCGGGGGCGCTCTCCCCGTAGATCAGCGTCGTCGGCAGGACCAGCGTGCGAACCGGAGCGGGCGTCTCCCCGGCGCCGCCCGCGAAGCCGGTCACGAGCTCGCGGACCGCGGCTCGGCCCATCTCGGTCAGCGGCTGGACCACCGTCGTCAGCGAGGGAGTGAAGTGGGCTGCCTCCTGGAGCCCGTCGAACCCCACGATCGCGAGGTCGTCCGGGATGCGGATGCCGCGCCGATGGGCGACCTGGATCGCGCCGAGGGCCATGAGGTCGCTGGCGGCGAACAGCCCGTCGGTCTCGGGCGCCTCGTCGAGGATCGCCTCGAGGGCCGTCACGCCGCTGCCCGCGAACCAGTCGCCAGTCGCCACCGGTCCGGCGTGCAGCCCCGAGTCGGCCAGCGCGGCCAGCCAGCCATCGCGCCGGTCCCGCGCCTCGCGCCAGTCCAGCGGCCCGGCGAGGTGCGCGATCCTGCGGCGTCCGAGCGCCACGAGGTGCTCGGTGGCCAGTCGCCCGGCGGCGATGTTGTCGATGCCGATCGTCGTGAAGTCGGGCGATGGATCCGACTTGAGGAACACGATCTGCGGACGGGCCGCCGGCAGCTGCTCCTGGACGTGGCGCACGTTGGACACCATCTGCGGCCCGGCGAAGATGATCCCCTCGACGCGGTGCTCGAGCAGCAGCTCGATGACCGGGACGATGTCCGGCGCATCGAAGCCCGCGAGCTCCTTGAGGATGATTGAATAGCCCGAGGCCTCGGCCTCATCGGCGATGCCGGTGACCGTCTGGCCAACGCCGAGGTATTCGAGCCCGGACGCGATCACGCCCAGCATCCGCGACCTGCGGTTGACCAGGCTCCGCGCCACCGCATTGGGCCGGAAGCCGTGCTCCTCGATCGCCGCCTCGACCAGTTGCCGGGTTGCGGGGGACACGTCCGGGCGCTTGTTGAGGACGCGCGACACCGTCTGGACGGAGACGCCGGTCATCGCGGCGATCTCCTTGATCGTGACCCGATGGAGGGGCGGCACCTAGCGGCTCCTAGCGCTCGAGGCTTTTGCGAGGTTGCCGGAGTAGTGTACCGTGAACGCTAACGGGAACGATAACGGTCGCAGCGCGGCGCGACGAGTTGCGCCGGGTCGCCACAACCATAGCGATCTCAGGGAGGCAGCGTGAGCCGGTACGCGATCGGCGTGGACTACGGTTCCGAGTCAGGCCGCGCCGTGGTCGTGGACATCTCGGATGGGCGCATCGTCGCGTCGGCGGTGTACCCATACAGCAACGGCGTGATCGACGAGCGGCTGCCGCTCGCCGGCCTGGACCTGCCGCTCCCGCCCGACTGGGCGCTCCAGGACCCCGAGGACTACCTGCGGGTGCTCCAGATCGCCGTGCCGGCGGCACTTGCCGAATCGGGTGTCGACCCGGCAGACGTCATCGGCATCGGCATCGACTTCACCGCCTGCACGATGCTCCCCACGCGTGCGGACGGCACGCCGCTCTGCCTCCTCCCAGAGCTGCGCGCCGAGCCGCACGCGTGGGTCAAGCTGTGGAAGCACCACGCGGCCCAGCCCGAGGCGGACCGGATCAACGACACCGCGCGGGCGATGGGGGAGGGCTGGCTGGACCGCTACGGCGGCAAGATCAGCTCCGAGTGGTTCTTCAGCAAGGCCCTCCAGATCCTCGACGAGGCGCCTGACATCTACGCTCGGGCCGACCGGCTCATCGAGGCCGGCGACTGGCTCGTCTGGCGGCTGACGGGCGTCGAGACGCGAAACCCCACGACCGCGGGCTACAAGGCCATCTGGAGTCGTCGCGACGGATTCCCGAGCCGGGCGTTCTTCGAGGCGCTCGATCCGCGCTTCGCCGATGTCGTGGACGACAAGATGTCGCGCGAGATCGCCCGCACTGGCGACCGCGCCGGCGGCCTCACCGCCGAGGCCGCGGCGTGGACGGGCCTCCGGCAGGGGACGGCGGTCGCCGTCGCCAATGTCGATGCGCACGTGGCCGTGCCGGCGGCGACCGTCATCGAGTCGGGCCGCATGGTCGCGATCATGGGCACCAGCACCTGCCACATGGTCCTCGCCCCGGACGAGCACGCCGTGCCCGGCATGTGCGGGTACGTCGAGGACGGCATCCTGCCCGGCTTCTTCGGGTACGAGGCGGGCCAGAGCTGCGTCGGCGACCACTTCGCCTGGTTCGTGGAGCACGTGGTCCCGGAGCGCTACTCCGCCGCGGCGCTGGAGCGCGGCATCGACATCCACGCGCTGCTCCAGGAGGAGGCCGCGAGGCTCGCGCCGGGCGAGAGCGGGCTGCTCGCGCTGGACTGGTGGAACGGCAACCGCAGCGTGCTCGTGGACGCCGAGCTCGGCGGGCTGCTCGTGGGCGCCACGCTCGCGACCACCGCGCCCGAGGTCTACCGCGCCCTGGTCGAGGCGACCGCGTTCGGAACCAGGGTGATCATCGACGACCTCGCCGCGAACGGCGTGCCGGTCAGCGAGGTGGTTGCCGCGGGCGGCCTGCCCCAGAAGTCGCCGTTCATCATGCAGGTCTACGCCGACGTCACCGGCAAGACGTTCCGGATCCCCCAGACGGACCAGGTGCCCGCGCTGGGCGCCGCGATGTTCGGCGCCGTGGCGGCCGGCCCCGAGGCGGGCGGCTTCGCATCCATCGAGGCCGCCGCGTCCGCGATGGCCCGTCTGTCCGAGGTGGTCTACGAGCCCAACCCAGCCCACCGAGAGGTCTACGACGCGCTCCACACGGAGTACTTGGCGCTCCACGACTACTTCGGCCGGGGCGGCAACGACGTGATGAAGAGGCTCCGGGGCCTGCGCGCGCGGGCCAAGGCAGGTGCCCGCTGATGCTCCTCGCCGCGCTGCGCGAGCAGCTCGTCGCGCTCCACGACGAGCTGCCGCGGAACAACCTCGTCGCCTGGACCGGCGGCAACGTCTCGGCGCGCGACCCGGAGACCGGGCTCGTCGCCATCAAGCCCTCAGGCGTCCGGTACGGCGAGCTCACCGCCGAGTCGATGGTGGTCGTCGACCTCGACGGGACCGTCGTGGAGGGCCAGCACGCGCCGTCCTCCATCGG
>JAJYMP010000333.1 GCA_021786915.1 Chloroflexota bacterium | reverse complement strand
CAAGGTCGTCGAGTGGGACCGTCCGCTGCGTCCCGGCCTGGAGGTCGCGGACCTGGACGTCCCCGTGCGCAAGCTCGTCGCCGATGATCACCGCGAAGTGCGCGCCGTCCTTGCCGGCGGCCTCGAGCTGGCGCCCCAGCTTGCGACGGGCGAGGTCGGCGCGGACCCGCAGCCGCGAGGCGCGCAGCATCGTGGCCACGCGGAACCGCGCGACCGTGTCGTCCGGATCGGCGCCGACGACCACCGCCAGCGGCGCGTCTTCGGGAGGCGCCATGTGGCCGTGCTCGGCCAGCACGAGCGCCACGCGGTCGAGCCCCAGAGCGAACCCGATGCCGGGCGTGGGCTTGCCGCCGAGCAGCGCGACGAGGCCGTCATAGCGGCCCCCGCCGCCCAGCGCCTGCTGTTGGCCCTCGCGGCCGCCGACGTAGAACTCGAAGGCCGTGCGCGTGTAGTAGTCGAGCCCGCGCACCATGCCGGGCTCCACGCGGTATGCGACCCCGACGGCCGTCAGGTGCGCCTTGACGCTCTCGAAGTGCGCCTCGCAGGCGTCGCACAGGCGGTCCGTGATGCGGGGCGCGGCGGCGTTGAGCTCGGCCATCGCCGGATCTTTGGAGTCGAGCAGGCGGAGCACGTTGCGCTCCAGGCGATCGCGCTCCGTGGGCGGCAGCCGGTCGACGTGCGAGCGGTAGTACGCGACCAGCTCCTCGACGTAGACGGGCCGGCATGCCGGGTCGCCGATCGAGTTGATCAGGACCTCCACACCCTCGACACCCGCTTCGGTGTAGAAGCGGTAGGCCAGCTCGATGACCTCCGCGTCGATTCCGGGACCGGCATCGCCGATCGCCTCCACGTCGAACTGCCAGAACTGCCGGTAGCGACCCGCCTGAGGCCGGTCGTAGCGGAAGATCGGCCCGGTCGAGGTCAACTTCACGGGTTGTGGCCAGGTCTGCATGCCGTGCTGGATGTAGGCGCGGACGATCCCCGCGGTGGTCTCAGGGCGCAAGGCCCAGGACTCAGCCTCCTCGCTGCGGGGCGCGATCCGGAACAGCTCCTTCTCGACGACGTCCGTCGCCTCGCCGATGCCGCGCTCGAACACGGCCGTCTGCTCGAACAGCGGCGTCTCGATGGACCGGTAGCCGTAGCGATGGGTGAGGTCCGCGGCAAGGCGCATCAGGCGGTCAAAGACCGCTCGTTCGTCAGGCAGGAGGTCGCGGGTGCCCCGGGGGGCTCGGTAGGTGGGCATTGCGTGAAGAATATCGGCTGGCGGCTGATCCGCGGCCACCGCGACGCGCCGGGGATCGCCCGGAGCCGATGCGGACGCGCTGAGTCGGCACAGACTCGGATCCCGGGCTGGCGAGCGTGGGCGCCCCGCGACTTCGGAGGTTCGGTCGGCCGCGCACGCTCACGGACGCGCTGAGTCGGCACAGACTCGGATCCCGGGCTGGCGAGCGTGGGCGCCCCGCGACTTCGGAGGTTCGGTCGGCCGCGCACGCTGCGGACGCGCTGAGTCGGCACAGACTCGGATCCCGGGCTGGCGAGCGTGGGCGCCCCGCGACTTCGGAGGTTCGGTCGGCCGCGCACGCTCATCGGCCGGGCTCTTGAGTCAGAGCAGACTCGCGCCCAGAGCCGACTCGCGCCCAGAGCCGCCTCGCGCCCAGAGCCGCCTCGCGCCCAGAGCCGCCTCGTGGCACGGTGCCCAGAGCCAACCTTCACGTTCGCGTCAAGGTTAAGGTAGACTTGGCGACCGATGGGTCATGACGCCGCCGCCACCGCCACTCCCGAGACCGAAGCGAGGCTGCTGCGCATCCAGGAGGTCGCCGCCGAGACAGGCCTGACCCCGCGCTCCATCCGCTACTACGAGCAGATGGGGCTGCTGGCGCCAGCGGCTCGCTCCGAAGGCGCGTACCGCCTGTACGACACAGACGACCTCGAGCGCCTGCGCTTCATCGGCGCGCTTCGCAACGACGCCGGGTTCTCGCTCGCCGAGATCGGCCAGATGCTCGAGGACGAGCAGGCGCGATCGCGCAACCGCGTCCAGTTCCGCGCAGGCGACCCGGACCACCAGCGATCCGCGCTCACCGACGCGATCGACCGGATCGACCGCCAGCTGGCAACCCTCGCCCGCAAACGCGATCGCATCGACGCGATGATCGCCGATGCCGCGGCCCGTCGGACGCATCTGCAGGGGCATCTCGCCGACCTCGAGGCCGGGCGCCCGCCCGACCACGCCCCGCATGCCGGCGTCCCCGAGCCGAGCTCGGAGGCCGGGCGGTCCGATCTCGGCTGCGCAGCGGCTCGCGAGCGCTCGCCCACCGCAACTACCGCCTGTTCTTCGGCGGCCAGTTCGTGTCGCTCGTCGGCACCTGGATGCAGACCGTCGCCCAGGCGTGGCTGGTCCTCAATCTCACCAGCGACCCCTTCGTGCTCGGCCTGCTGTCCGCCGTCCAGTTCCTGCCGGTCCTGGTCCTGGGCCTGTTCGGCGGGATCATCGCGGACGCCCTGCCCAAGCGGAAGACGCTGATCGCGACCCAGACCGTCCAGATGCTGCTGGCGTTCGCCCTGTTCGCCCTGGCCCAGTCGGGCTCGGTGCAGGTGTGGCACATCCTGGTCCTGGCGACGTTGCTCGGCGTGACGAACGCCGTGGACATGCCCACCCGCCAGGCGTTCGCCGTGGAGATGGTGGGCCGCGACGACATCCAGAACGCCGTGGCGCTGAACTCCGCGATGTTCAACGGCGCCCGGATCATCGGACCCTCCGTCGCCGGCTTCGCGATCTTCATGTTCGGCATCCCGGTGGCGTTCCTGCTCAACGGCCTGAGCTTCCTCGCCGTGATCGTCGCCTACGCCGTCATGCGCGACGAGGACCTGCGCTCCCCCGTCCGCTACCACCGGCCGGCGACCGTGCGCGCCGTGGGCGAGACGCTCGCCGACGGCCTGCGCTACGTGGGCCGCTCGCCGATGCTCATGCTGCCGATCGTGACGATCGGCCTCGCCTCCACGTTCGGCATGAACTTCGGCGTCATCATCCCGGCCTTCGCGTACAGCGTGCTGCACACCGACGCGCTCGGGTTCGGGATCCTGATGGCGTCAACCGGCGTGGGCTCGATCGCTGCCGCGCTGCTCATCGCGTTCTCCGGCCGGTCGCGGCCGATGATCATCGGCGCCGGGTCGCTCGTGCTCGGCGTCGGCCTCCTCGCCGCCGCAGCCACCCAGGCCTTCGTGCTGGCGCTGCTGGCGATGGGGCTGATCGGCTTCGGGGCGATCGGCATGGCCGCGACTGCCAACACCACCGTCCAGCTCAACGTCGAGGACGACTACCGCGGCCGGGTGATGAGCGTGTACACGACCGTCTTCGCCGGCTCGACACCGATCGGCGGCGTGTTCGCGGGCTCCCTCGCGTCCAGCTTCTCGGTGAGCGCGTCGCTGGTCGCCGCCGGCGTCCTCTGCGTCCTGACGGGCGCGGGCGCGATCGCCTGGCTGCAGCGGATCCGCGCCCGGGGCATCGCACCCGTCCTGGCCCCGGAGCACGTCGGGGCGGCCTCCGCGTCGACGGCGGGCGCTCGCCCTCGCTAGGTCCGGCGACGGGCGGTCGCCCTCGCCACCCGGCTATCCGAGGTCGCGCTGAACGTTGAGCACGTCCTTGAGCTGCTCCACGCGGCTCATCACCTTGGCGAGCTGCGCGACGGACGCCACCTGGAGCGTCATCGTCACGAGTGCCGTGTGGTCGGGCGAGACCGACACGTTGGCGGCGAGGATGTTCACCCGCTCGCCCGCCATGACCTGCGTGATGTCCGACAGCAGCCCCGTGCGGTCGTACGCCTCGACGCGGATCGCGATCGGGTAGGTCTGGGCGGGGGCCGCCTCCCACTCCACGTCGATGAGCCGGGTGACCTCGCGCTCGTTGAGCACCGTGGGGCAGGTGCGCAGGTGGACGGTGATCCCCTTGCCGCGGGTGATGAACCCCTGGATCGGGTCGCCCGGGATGGGGTGGCAGCACTTGGCGAACCGGACAAGGAGGTCCCCCACCCCCTTGACCCGGACGCCACCGGTGCGGGCGGGCTGCGAGGGAGCGACGGTCGGGAGCGTGGCCTGCCCATCGTCGAGGACGCCCAGCCGGATGACCACCTGCTGGGCCGAGACCGCGCCGTAGCCGATCGCGGCGAAGAAGTCGTCCAGCGACTCCGCGTTGTAGCTCTTGGCGACCTCGGCGATCTTGTCGTGGCCGACGGCCTGGGAGCTCGTGCGGGCGAGGCGGCGGAGCTCGCGGTCGAGGGCCTCGCGGCCGTGGACGATGTTCTCGGCGCGGTCCTTCTTCTTGAACCACTGCCGGATCTTCTCCCGGGCGTGCGAGGTCCGGACGATGTTCAGCCAGTCTCGCGACGGCCCGTGCTCGCCCTTGGTGGTCACGATCTCGACGATGTCGCCGTTCTTGAGCCGGTAGTCGAGCGGCACCAGCCGGTTGTTGACCTTGGCGCCGATCGTCCGGTGGCCGATGTCGGTGTGGATCCGGTACGCGAAGTCCAGCGGCGTCGCCCCGGCGGGCAGGTCCTTCACGTCGCCGCGCGGCGTGAACACGAACACCTGGTCCTGGAAGATGTCGAGCTTGATGCCCTCGACGAACTCGGTCGCGTCGGACTCGCTGACGTCGCGCTGCGACTCCATCAGCTGGCGCAGCCAGGCCAGCTTCGCGTCGTAGTCGCGCTCGGCCTTCGAGCCCTCCTTGTACCGCCAGTGGGCGGCGATCCCCACCTCGGACACCTGGTGCATCGCGTGGGTGCGGATCTGGATCTCGAGCGGCTTGCCGTCGAGCGCGATGACCGCGGTGTGGAGCGACTGGTACAGGTTGTTCTTGGGGACCGCGATGTAGTCGTCGAACTGGCCGGGGATGGGCCGCCAGAGCGCGTGGACGATGCCCAGGCTCGCGTAGCAGTCGCGGATCTCGTCGACCAGGATCCGGATGGCGTAGACGTCGTAGATCTCGCCGAATTCCGCGCCCTTGCGCTGCATCTTCTTGTAGATGCTGTAGATGTGCTTCGGCCGGCCCTGGAGGTCGGCCTTGATCCCGGCCTCCGCCAGCCGCGGGCGCAGCTCCTCGATCGCCCGCTCGATGTAGGTCTCGCGGCCCTGGCGCCGGGTGTCGAGCAGCTTGGCGAGCTCGCGGTAGCGCTCGGGCTCGAGGGCCTTGAACGAGAGGTCCTCGAGCTCCCACTTGATCTGCCAGATGCCCAGGCGCTCCGCGAGGGGGGCGTAGATCTCCATGGTCTGGCGGGCGATGCGCTGCTGCTTGTCGGCCCCGAGGGCGCCGAGCGTGCGCATGTTGTGGAGCCGGTCGGCGAGCTTGATCAGGACGACGCGGATGTCGTCCGCCATTGCGAGGAACATCTTGCGGATGTTCTCGGCCTGCTGCTGCTCGTGGCTGTGAGTGCTGAACTTGGACAGCTTGGTGACGCCGTCCACGAGGTGGGCGATCTCGGGTCCGAACGCATCCTCGACGTCAGCGAGGCTGTACTCCGTGTCCTCCGGCACGTCGTGGAGCAGCGCCGCAGCAACGGCGACCGGGTCGATGCCGAGGTCTGCGAGGATGTGCGCCGACGCGATCGGGTGCGTGACGTAGGGCTCGCCCGACGCGCGGACCTGGCGCGCATGGGCCTCGAGCGCGAGCGCGAACGCGCGCTCGACGACGCTGAGATCGGCCTGCGGGTGGTGCGTGCGGAGCGTCTGGAGCAGCTGGCGCTTCGCCGCCTCGGGGTCATGGCGGCTGCGGGGCCGCGGCGCATGCGCCTGTCCCTCGATGGGCGCGGCCGGCGCGCCCTCCCGCGTCCCGCGCCGGCCCGAGGACGGGGCGGGACGCGGCTTGGCGAGGGGCGTTTCAGGGTCGCGGACGACGGGGTCGGCCATTGGGAAAGTCTACCGCGCCGGTTCGAGCCGCCCGGCGGACCCGTTCGTGGCAGCCCGTGGCGACGGCTGCCGCGCGAGTGCGCCGTCCTGAGCGGGTGCGCGCCGCGGCTGCTCAGGTGTCTTGGTTGCGCGACCGGGCCGCGGGCAGCGGACGGCGCTGGCGCTGCGGGCCGACATCGCTGCCCGGGCGCCCTCAGCCCCCGAGCAGGCTGACCGCGAGCACGCCCGCGAGGACGAGTCCGCCCGAGGCGTCGACCTTCACCGATGTCAGGCGAATCGGCAGGTCCTCGCCCGCCCGGAGCACGGTGACCGGCCCGATGCTCGGGAGGCTCGCCACGAGGTTGCCCGCCGCGTCCACGGACAGCGTCGCGGTCCCGGTCAGGCCGGCCGCCTTGACGATGACCTTGTTCGGCGCGGCGAGGTGGACCGCGGTGACCGGCAGCGTGAGGCCGGTGGCGCTCGAGATCTCGGAGGCCACGAGCGTCTGGGCATCCACGGCGGCGACGGTCGTTGTCGCGGTGACCGCGCTGCCGCCCCCGCCCAGCGTGATCGCGGCGAGGCCCAGCGGATGCCCGCCGATGTTCGGGACGGTCACGCCGGTGAGCTGGCCGTTGACCCCGGCGGCGGTCCGGTCGAGGAGCACCACGTCCAGGAGCGTCACGTCGAGCGCGCCGATCTGGAGTGTGTGGAAGGTGGCGGTGGTGGCGCGGACCCGCACCCGGTCCGCCCGGAGGCCGACGAGGTCCCACGGCGGGTCGCTGGTGACGTTGACGGTGATGTCGTTGGCCTGGAGGCCGGCCGCGCGAACGCCCGCGGTGAGCACGCCCGCGGCCACGGCCGGCAGCCCGACGACCACGATCAGGGCGACCACGACGAACGCGAGCGCGATGGTGAACAGGCAGCCCCGCATGGCCTACCGCACCTCCCCGTAGCCCATCGCGGCGAGCACCTCGCGCGCCACCGCCGCCTCGTTCCAGGGCCGGTTCCCCGTCGCGTACTCGATGGTCTGCTCGTGCCCCTTCCCTGCGAGGAGCACCACGTCGCCAGGACGCGCCCGCGCGAGCGCGGCGGCGATGGCGGCCCGCCTGTCCGCGACGAGCAGCAGGTCGTGGCCCCGCCGCCGCCCCGCCGCCTCGGCGCCGGCAGCGATCTGGTCGAGGATCGAGACCGGGTCCTCGCCCCTGGGGTCCTCGTCGGCCACCACGACCAGGCGGCAGCGCTCGCCGGCCACGCGGCCCATCATCGGGCGCTTGCCGCGGTCGCGCTCCCCCGCGGACCCGAACACGACGATCAGGCCGCCCCCGCGCGCGGCCGCGGACGGCCCGAGGAGGCCGAGCACCTTGTCGAGCGAGGCCGGGCTGTGCGCGAAGTCCACGATGACCCCGAACGGCTGGCCGGCGTCGATCCGCTGCATGCGGCCGGGGACCCCGGGGAGCTCCTCGATCCCCTCGCGGACCGCCTCCGGGTCGAGGCCGAGGGCGCGGCCGAGGGCGACCACCGCGAG
>JAJYMP010000516.1 GCA_021786915.1 Chloroflexota bacterium | reverse complement strand
CAGGCCGGCACACCAAGCCGCGCCAGCGGAACACCGGCAGCACGATCGGTGGCGGCGTGCCGAGCATCGATCCGGGCGGCATCCTCGACCACGCGATGCCGATCCCGGTCAGCCGGGTCATGGTGGTCTGCGGCCACTGCGATCGACCCACCCGCATCAGCCACCGCACGCTCGACAACGGCTCGCGGGTGCGAACCTGCCGCCACTGCGGCGAGCCCCTGGAGGTGAAGGCGTGAGCGGGCAGCTTCGGGACCGCTACCAGACTGAGGCCGTGCCTGCCATGCAGAAGCAGTTCGGGTACAGCAACCCGAACCAGGTGCCGCGCCTCGAGAAGATCGTCGTCAACGTGGGCCTGGGCGAGGCCCTCCAGAACGCGAAGGCCGTCGATGCGGCGGTCGGCGACATCACGGCCATCACCGGCCAGAAGCCGATCGTCACCCGGGCCAAGCGCTCGATCGCCCAGTTCCGCGTCCGCACGGGCAACCCCATCGGCGTGAAGGTCACCCTTCGCGGCGAGCGGATGTGGGACTTCCTGGAGCGCCTCACCCGGCTTGCGCTGCCGCGCATCCGGGACTTCCGGGGCGTGCCGGGCAAGTCGTTCGACGGGCGGGGCAACTACTCGCTGGGGCTGCGAGAGCAGCTGGCGTTCCCCGAGATCGACTACGACAAGGTGGACCGTCTCCGCGGGCTGGAGATCAGCATCGTGACGACGGCGAAGACCGACGAGGAGAGCAAGAAGCTGCTTGAACTCCTCGGCATGCCCTTCGCCGGCTAGGGCGCGGGGAGGAGTCCAGATGGCCAAGAAGTCGATGATCGCGAAGGCGAATCGCGAGCCCAAGCACCCGGTGCAGGCGTACCACCGCTGCTACGTGTGCGGTCGGCCGCGGGCGTACATGCGCCGCTTCGCGCTCTGCCGTATCTGCTTCCGCGAGCGAGCGCTCGTGGGCGAGCTGCCCGGCGTCACGAAGTCGAGCTGGTAAGAAGATGAACGTCTCCGACCCGATCGCGGACATGCTCACCCGTGTCCGCAACGCGTCCCGGGCAAGGCACACCGAGGTGATCGTCCCCGCCTCGCGGACCAAGCGCGAGATTGCCCGAATCCTCAAGGAGGAGGGCTTCATCGCCGACGTCCGCGAGGAGCGTGATGGTCCCGCAGCGCTGCTGCGCCTGGATCTCAAGTATGTCGACGGCAAGGTGCCGGTCGTCTCGGGCCTCAAGCGGATCAGCAAGCCCGGCCTGCGCGTGTATGCGCGCAAGACGGACATCCCGCGCGTGCTCGGCGGCCTCGGCGTCGTGATCGTCAGCACGTCCAAGGGGATCATGACCGGCACCCAGGCCCGCCAGGCCGAGCTGGGTGGCGAGATCCTCGCCTACGTCTGGTAGCGCGATGTCCCGAATTGGCCGCCTTCCCATCCAGGTGCCGACCGGCGTCGACGTGACGCTCGTCGGCCACACCATCACCGTCACCGGCCCCAAGGGCACGCTGACCCGCGACCTTCCGCCGCGCATGGAGCTCGAGCGGGAAGGGGACGTGATCGTCGTGTCCCGGCCGACCGAGAACAAGATCGACAAGTCCCTCCACGGCCTGACGCGCACGCTCGTCAACAACATGGTCGTGGGCGTCACCACCGGGTACCGCAAGGGCCTCGAGATCGTCGGCGTCGGCTACCGCGCGCAGAAGGTGGGGAACAACCTCCAGCTGGCGCTCGGCTACAGCCACCCGGTCGAGATCGTGGCGCCCGAGGGGATCAGCTTCGAGCTGGACACGCCCCTCAAGCTCGCGGTCGTCGGGATCGACAAGGAGCTCGTCGGCCAGATGGCCGCCAAGATCCGAGCCACCCGCAAGCCGGAGCCCTACAAGGGCAAGGGCGTCCGCTACGCCGGGGAGAAGGTTCGCCGCAAGGCCGGCAAGGCCGGCAAGATCGGCGGGAAGAAGTAAGCCATGACGACCCAACCCGACAGCCGCTCGGCGCAGCGCGTCAAGCGCCACGAGCGCATCCGCCTCCGCCTAGCCGGCACTCCGGAGCGGCCGCGCCTCGCGGTCTTCCGCAGCCTCAACCACATCTACGCCCAGGTCATCGACGACACCAGCGGCAAGACGCTTGCCGCCGCGTCCTCGCTGGATTCCACGCTGCGCTCCGCTGAGGGCACCAAGAGTGACGACGCCAAGCGCGTCGGCAAGCTGGTCGCCGAGCGGGCCAAGGCGGCCGGCGTGGACAAGGTGGTCTTCGATCGGGCGGGCTTCCAGTACCACGGGCGGGTTCGCTCGCTCGCCGAGGCGGCGCGCGAAGCCGGCCTCGACTTCTAAAGAGGACTGCCTGTGGCTCGCATCGATCCCAACAAGCTCGCGCTCGAGGAGCGCGTCGTCCAGATCAACCGCGTCGCCAAGGTGCACAAGGGCGGCCGGCGCTTCAGCTTCTCGGCGGTCATCGTCGTGGGCGACGGCAACGGCCACGTGGGCGTCGGCCTGGGCAAGGCCGGCGACGTGCCCGAGTCGATCCGCAAGGGCGTCGAGGACGCCAAGAAGCACATCGTCAAGATCCCGATGGTCGGGACGACGATCCCCTACGAGGTCCGCGAGGAGTACTCCGCCGCGCGCGTGCTGCTCAAGCCGGCCTCCAAGGGCACCGGCGTCATCGCCGGCGGGGCCGTCCGCGCCGTCGTCGAGGCCGCGGGCGTCCGCGACATCCTCGCCAAGGTCCACGGCTCCACCAACCCGGTGAACGTGACCCGGGCGACCCTCAACGCCCTGCGGAGCCTGCACTCCGTCGAGGAGCACGAGCGCCGTCGTGGCGTGAAGCTCCGCCTGGTCGTTCCCGGCCAGGCCGCGGCGGCGGTTCGCCAGGAGGCGGCTGATGCCCGGTAGGCTCCGCGTCACCCAGACCAAGAGCACCATCAGCCACATCGCCCGCAATCGCGCGACGATCCGGGCCCTGGGCCTGCACGGCATCGGCAGCTCGTCGGTCCTCCCGGACAACGACGCCGTCCGCGGCATGTGCCGCCAGGTCCGCTTCCTCGTGACCGTCGAGGAGCTGCCCGAGGGCGCCGAGACGACCCCGGAGGCCAAGTAGATGAAGCCCCACGACCTGCACCCCGCCCCCGGGTCGGTCACCAAGAAGACTCGGGTCGGGCGCGGCATCGCGGCCGGCAAGGGCAAGACCGCCGGCCGCGGCACGAAGGGCCAGCGCGCGCGCGCCGGCGCCTCGATCCCGGCCTGGTTCGAGGGTGGCCAGACGCCGATCCACGTCCGGATCCCCAAGCTCCGCGGCTTCCGCAACATCAACGACATCGAGTACGAGGTCGTGAACGTCGGCGCGATCAGCGCCGCCGTCGAGGCGGGCAGGCTGTCGGCCGAGGGCAAGGCGCCGATCACCGTCAACGCCGACACCCTCAAGGAGGCCGGCCTCGTCCGCCGGGACCGCCTTCCGCTCAAGATCCTCGGCCACGGCGAGGTCTCGGCCAAGCTGTTCGTGCTGGCTGACGGCTTCACCAAGTCGGCGCGCGAGAAGATCGAGGCCGCGGGCGGCACCGCCCAGGTCATCGAGATCCCCACCGAGCCGCTCGCCGCCCTCGGCGTCGAGCCCGCTGTCGACAACGGCTAGCACCCCGTGTTCGAGGGACTGCTCAACGCGTTCCGGGCGCCGGACCTCCGGCGCCGGATCCTGTTCGTCGCCGGGACCCTCCTGGTCTTCCGGCTGCTGGCGCACGTCCCCGTGCCCGGCGTCGACAAGACCCAGCTCGGCAACTTCCTCAACAACAACGCGATCTTCGGCCTGCTCGACCTGTTCTCCGGCGGCGGCCTGACCAACTTCTCGGTCGTGGCCCTCGGCGTGAACCCGTACATCAACGCGTCGATCATCATGCAGTTGATGACCGGCGTGGTTCCCTCGCTGCAGGCCCTGCAGCGCGAGGGCGAGTACGGCCGGACGAAGATCAACCAGTACACCCGCTACCTGTCGGTGCCGATGTCGCTGCTGCAGGCATACGGCTTCCTCGCGCTGCTCAACAGCAGCTCGGCGGGCGCGCTCAAGACCCCGTTCGACCTGGGCAGCTGGGAGACCGCAACCCAGATCATCACCCTGACCGCGGGCTCGGTCGCCCTCATGTGGCTGGGCGAGCTGATCACCGAGAAGGGGATCGGCAACGGCGTCTCGTTCATCATCTTCGCGGGCATCGTGAGCCGCGTGCCCGGCTCGCTGGGGGGATTCCTCCAGAGCTTCGACATCACGCAGTTCATCCTGCTCGGGATCATGGCGATCGCCGCCATCGCGGTGATCATCTACATCCAGGAGGGCCAGCGGCGGATCCCCATCCAGTACGCGTCGCGCGTGCGGGGCCGGCGCATGTACCAGGGGGGCCAGACGTTCCTGCCCCTGCGCGTCAACCAGGCCGGCGTCATCCCGATCATCTTCGCCGTGAGCATCCTGCTGTTCCCGGTCCAGATCGCGAACTACTTCGTGAACTCGCCGGGGCTGTTCGGGGACTTCGCGAAGGGGGTGGTGTCGTGGCTGTCCCGCGGGTCCTGGGTGTACGTCGCCCTCTACTTCCTGCTGACCGTCGGCTTCACCTACTTCTACACGGCGTTCACGTTCAAACCGGACGAGACCGCCGAGGAGCTGCGCAAGAACGGCGGCTTCATTCCCGGCATCCGGCCGGGGCGTCCCACGCAGGACTACCTGGCTCGGATCGTGACGCGGATCACCGTCGCCGGCGCCCTCTTCCTGGGCATCGTCGCGGCCGCCCCGCCGTTCATCTCGCTGATCCAGCCGCAATTCCAGAATCTGGCCCTGGGTGGCACGGGCATCCTGATCGTGGTCTCCGTCGTCGTCGAGACGATGAAGCAGCTCGAGGCCCAGCTGCTCATTCGCCAATACGAGGGCTTCATCCGGTGAATGTGGTCGTCCTCCTCGGCGCCCCCGGCGCAGGGAAGGGCACCCAGGCCCCCTTGCTCGCGGCGCGCCTCGGGATCCCTGTCGTGGCGACCGGGGACCTGTTCCGCGCCGCGGTGCGCGACGGGACGGCGCTGGGCGTCGAGGCGCGTCGCTACATGGACGCGGGGCAGCTCGTCCCGGACGAGATCACCATCAGGCTCCTGCTCGAGCGCCTCGCCCGTCCCGATGCCGCCCTCGGCGTGATCCTCGACGGGTTCCCGCGGACGGCGGTGCAGGCGGCGGCGCTCGACACGGCGCTCGCCGCCCGTGACACGAGTGTCGCGGCGGCCGTCCTGGTCGACGTCCCGGCCGAGGAGCTCATCCGCCGCATGTCCGGCCGCTGGGTCTGCCGGACGGCCGGCCACCCGTACCACCGGGTGTCCAGCCCGCCCCAGACCCCGGGCGTCTGCGACATCGACGGGTCCGAGCTCTACCAGCGCGCCGACGACCAGCCCGCGACGATCCGGGCGCGCATGGACCAGCAGCTCGGCGCGCTCGGCCAGGTCATCGAGCACTACCGCTCGTCCGGCGTGCTGCGGACCGTGGACGGGCTCCAGTCCATCGAGGCAGTTGCGACTGCCATCGACGCTGCGCTCGCCGAGGTCGGCGTCGCCGCAGCCGGCTGATGGAGATCACCCGCAAGTCCGCCGTGGAGATCGCCAAGATGCGGTCGGCGGGTCGCATCGTGGCCGAGGTCCTCGCCCTCGTGGAGGAGGCCCTCGCCCCGGGCATCTCGACCGCGGACATCGACCGCATGGCCGAGCGCCACATCCGCGCGGCGGGCGGCATCCCGTCGTTCCTCGGCTATCTCGGGGGACGGCGGTACGACGCCTCGCACCCGCATGCGTACAAGGCCACCACGTGCATCTCGATCGACCACGAGATCGTGCACGGCATTCCCGGCAATCGCGAGATCAAGCGCGGCGCCGTGGTATCGGTGGACGTCGGGGCGATCTACGACGGGTGGAACGGGGACGGCGCGCGAACGTTCATCTGCGGCGGCCGGGAAGCCGGCACCCCCGAGGCGATCACCCTAGTGGACACCACGCGGCTGGCGCTGATGGCCGGGATCGCGGCGTCCCAGCCGGGCAACCGGGTGGGCGACATCGGCAAGGCGGTCGAGGCGATCGGCTCGGAGGCCGGCCTCGGGATCGTCCGCGGCTACGGCGGCCACGGCATCGGCCAACTGATGCACGAGGACCCTTCGGTGCTCAACTTCGAGACCGACTACCCGGATGCGCGGGTTCGGCTCGAGCCGGGCATGTGTCTCGCCATCGAGCCCATGTTCATGGCCGGTGCCGAGAAGACCCGGACACTGAAGGACGGCTGGACGGTGGTCACCGCGGACCACTCCCTGGCGGCCCACTTCGAGCACACCATCGCCATCACGGCCGACGGCCCCGAAATCCTGACGAAGGTCTAGGGCCGGTGTTGTCGGATCGTGGTTGGTTTGATATCCTCACCGTTCGTGTGTCGGCCCGGTTGGGCCGGCACTCGTGCTGAATAGGACACGGGAGCTAGCTTGGCGAAGAAGGACGCGATCGAAGTCGAAGGAACCGTGCTGGAACCACTGCCGAACACCATGTTCGCGGTGGAGCTCGAGAACGGCCATCGCGTCCTCGCGCACATCAGCGGCAAGCTCCGGATGAACTTCATCCGGATCCTGCCAGGTGACCGGGTCCGCGTAGAGCTCTCCCCGTACGACCTCACCCGGGGTCGGATCACCTACCGACTGAAGTAATCGAGGATCCTGGTGAAGGTCAGAGCGTCAGTCAAGACGCGTTGCGACAACTGCAAGATCATCCGGCGCCACGGCACCGTGATGGTGATCTGCGCGAATCCCAAGCACAAGCAGCGGCAGGGCTGACGCGAATGGCACGAATTGCGGGCATCGACATCCCGCGCGAGAAGCGCGTCGAAGTGGCCCTCACCTACATCTACGGGATCGGCCTGAGCACGAGCCAGCGGATCCTCAAGCAGACCAGCATCAACCCGGACACGCGCGTTCGGGACCTCACGGATGACCAGGTCAACCGGCTCCGGGAGGTCATCGACCGCTCGTTCAAGGTCGAGGGCGACCTTCGCCGCGAGGTGGCGCTGAACATCAAGCGCCTCATCGAGATCGGCTCGTACCGAGGCCTCCGGCATCGCCGCAACCTCCCCGTGCGCGGGCAGCGCACCAAGACGAACGCCCGCGCGCGCCGCGGACCGAAGAAGACGGTCGGCGCCCGGAAGAAGACGACGAAGTGACGAGGAACCGCTAAGGCATGGCCGATCGAAAGCGCGCCGTCAAGCAGCGGCGCCGGGAGCGAAAGAACGTCCCCCAGGGACACGTCCACATCCTGGCGAGCTTCAACAACACGATCGTGACGATCACCGACCAGACCGGTGCCGTCATCTCGTGGGGTTCTGCTGGCATCGCCGGGTTCAAGGGCTCCCGCAAGAGCACGCCGTACGCCGCCGCGCTTGCCG
>JAJYMP010000402.1 GCA_021786915.1 Chloroflexota bacterium | reverse complement strand
ACGACTCAGCCGCCGGCGCGCGGCGGGGGTCCCGGGCGGCAGCCGGCGGGCGACCTCGGGAACGGGACATGAGCGCTTGCCAACCGCGCCCACGGCGGCTACAACAGCCGGGTGACCAGCCGCGGATCGACAGACGAGCCGTCCCATCCGGCCGTGGCCGTGGGGCCGTGGCGGCGCCGATCCCGCCGCACCGCGTATGAGAACGCGTGGCTGGAGGTCTTCCACGACGAGGTGGACCGTCCCGACGGCGGGCCGGGCATCTATGGCGTCGTCCACTTCCGAACGCGGGCGGTGGGCGTGCTCGCCGTTGGAGACGACGGGCGAATCCTGCTCGTGGGGCAGCACCGCTACACGCTCGACCTCTACAGCTGGGAGATCCCCGAGGGCGGCGTGGACGAGGCCGAGACGATGGAGGCTGGCGCCCGGCGCGAACTGCGCGAGGAGACCGGCTACGAGGCGGACGCCTGGCGCCACCTGTTCGGCTTCACCACCTCGAACTCGGTCACCGATGAGCGGGGCGAGATGTTCATGGCGAGAGGCCTGCACCCGGGCGACTCCTCGCCGGACGCCACCGAGGACATCGAGGTGCGGTGGGCGACCCTCGACGAGATCCGCTCGGAGATCGCGCGGGGCGAGATCCACGACCTCATGACGATCGCGGCGATCCAGCGCTACGAGCTCGACCTGGCCTCGGCATGACCGTGCCGAGGCACGGCGACGCGCGCGGCGAGCCCGGCGACCGCACCGCAGCGGGGCATCCGGCGGCGTTCCACGATGGCGCGGGCCAACATCATCCGCTGGGCGAACCCGCCGTTCGCGGAGCTGTTCGGCGCCGGTCCTGACAACGCCGTCCTGGGGCGAACAACCGCGACCGCCGCTCATCGCTCCCAGCCGTCCCGCCCATCGGTCCAGTCCGCGTGGCCGGTCCGCGAGGCCTCCCACTGTGCAACACTCCGCGCAACGCGTTCGAGGCGCAAGGTAGGAGGAGACCTGATGCCCACGACCAATCGTGCCCGCGCAGCCCAAGCGCTGGCCGCGCTGGTGCTCGCCGGAACCACCCTGCTGCCGGCGGCCAGCCCAGCCGTCGCAGCAGACCCGGTGGTCCTGCGCGTCGGCACCACGCAGGACCTCGACTCGACCAACCCGTTCAACACCATCCTCGTCGTCGGTTACGAGGCGTTCCAGCTCACCTACAACCTCCTGACCGAATTCGACAAGGACGCCCACCCGGCCCCCGGCTTCTCGGACAGCTGGACGCGGGCCTCGGACCGCGTGACGTTCCACATCCGGAGCGGGATGCAGTGGTCGGACGGCACGCCCGCCACCTCGGCCGACGTGTGCTACTCGTGGGGACTCGCGATGGCCGCCATCAAGGACGGCAAGAACGTCGGCGCCGGGTACCTCGACCCCAACGTCAAGGACGCCGGGGTGACCAAGATCGAGTGCCCCGACCCCTCGACGTTCGTCGCCTACACCCCGGACCAGTCAGACCGCATCTTCCAGGTCTACGTCCCGATCCTGCCGCAGCACATCTACGGCAAGGTCGACTACAAGGCCATGGCGGACGAGAAGTTCAACGCCCCGCTGGTGGGCACCGGTCCGTACACGCTCGCGGAGTGGAAGACGGGCCAGTACGCGCGGTTCGTGCGCAACCCGTATTACTGGGGCAACAAGGGGTTCGAGGACGAGGTCGTCCTCCAGTTCTACAAGAACTCCGACACGATGGTCCAGGCGCTCAAGTCGGGCGAGCTCGACTACGCCCGCGGCGTCAACTCGGACCAGTTCAAGCAGCTCAAGGCCGACCCGACGTACACGACGGTCGCGGGCAAGCTGAACGGCTGGTCCCAGCTCGCATTCAACACGTACAGCAAGCCGATCAAGGGCGGCGGCGCGTCGACCACGGCGCTCCAGGACGTCGCCTTCCGGGATGCGCTGGGCTACGCCGTCGACAAGCAGGCACTCGTCGACCGGGTGCTCGGCGGCTTCGGCGACCCGGGCTCGACCGTTGTCCCGCCGGCCCTGGCTGACTGGCACGTCGACCCGCTCCACCCGCGCACGTTCGACATCGAGGTCGCGAAGCAGAAGCTTGACGCCGCCGGCTACCCGCTCGACTCGAGCGGCCACCGCCTCGACAAGCAGGGCAAGGCGATCAACCTGCGCCTCTACTACCCGAACTCGGACGACAACTACCCCAAGGTCGCCCAGTTCGTCAAGTCGTGGTACGGCCAGCTGGGCATCGGGGTCACGACCCAGAGCTTCGACAGCAGCACCCTTGGCAACCTGGTCCTGCCGCCGGAGGGTGGCGGGCAGGCCAAGTACGACATCGAGCTGTGGGGCTGGGTCGGCAACCCCGACCCGAACGCCCTGCTCCAGATCTTCAAGTGCGACGCGGTCGGGAGCTCGTCCGACAGCCAGTACTGCAACCCTACCTACGACCAGCTGTACAACCTGCAGCTGACCCAGTCCGGCGACGCCCGCAAGTCGACCCTGGCGCAGATGCAGAACCTCATCTACGCGGACGCCCCCTATGACGTCCTCTACTACGAGAACGAGCTTGACGTCTACCGGAACGACCGGTTCGCGAGCTGGCAGAACATGCCGTCCAACGGGACGCCGTTGTTCACCTATGGCCCCCTCGACTACACCCTGCTGACCGACGCGACCGCGAAGCCGTCACCGACGCCCGCTGCCGCATCCGCGTCCGCGTCTGCCGCGGCGCCGAGCGGATCGACGACCGCGCCGACCTCCGCTGCCCCCGTGGCGACGCCGGCCGCGAGCGCCGACACGGGCACGCCGGCCGCGAGCACCTCGAACGTCTCGCTGCTGCTCGTGCTGCTGCTCGTCGTGGTGATCGTGGTCGTGGTGGCGCTCGTGCTCATGCGCCGGCGCGGCGCGGCCGGGGCAGACGACGAGTAACGGAAATCTCGAGGCGATGACGAAGCGCGAGCCCGTGGGCCGAGCCGCATGAGCTCGCGCTACGTCGTCAACAGGGTTGCCTTCGCGGTCTTCACGATCGTGGCCACCGTGCTGCTCATGTTCATCCTGTTCCGGATGATGCCCGGGTCGCCCGACCGCGTGGTCAAGAACCCGAACATGACGCAGGCGCAGCAGGCGGCGCTCCGGGAGAAGTGGGGACTCGACAAGCCCCTCATCCCGGACCAGCTCGTCAGCTACGTCGAGTCCACGCTCAGCGGCGACCTCGGCTACTCGTACAAGTTCCGCGCCCAGCCGGTCGCCCAGGTGATCGGCGAGGCCATGTGGCCCACCGTGCTGCTCCTCGGCCTGGGCGAGTTGATCGCGATGGTCGTCGGCCTCACACTGGGCGCCATCTCCGGCTGGCGCCGGGGGAGCCGCATCGACCGGGTCGGCAATGGCGTCAGCCTGGTCCTGTACGCGATGCCCTACTTCGTGATCGGCATGCCGTTGATCATGCTGTTCGCGACCGCCCTCCACCTGCTGCCCACCTCGGGCATGTCCACCCCCGGTGCGCCGTCGGACCTGATCGACACCCTCGCGGATGTCGGCGCGCACCTCATCCTGCCCCTGACCGCGGTGTCCCTCGGGCTGATCGGCGGCTACTCGATCCTCATGCGCTCGTCGATCATCGAGACGCGGGCCGAGGACTACATCACCACGGCCCGGGCGAAGGGCCTGACGGACCGGCGCATCCTCTGGTCGCACGCCTTCCCCAACGCGCTCCTGCCCATGGTGACATGGATCGCGATCAGCTTCGGCTACGTGATCGCGGGCGCGATCACCCTCGAGATCGTGTTCAACTGGCCGGGCATCGGGACGCTGACGGTCGAGGCGCTCGACGCCCGCGACTACCCGCTGCTGCAGGGGATCTTCCTGCTCCTCGCGATCTCGGTCGTGGTCGCGAACCTCATCGCCGACCTCGTCTACGGCCTCCTCGACCCGCGGGTCCGGGCGTGAGCCTGCCCGGGGTCGTCGGCTCCGCGTCCGGCGCGTTGGCCGGTGCCGGAGCGCTGCGCCGAGCGGGCGGTGGCGCGGCGCGCTTCCTGGCGCGCGGCGACGGGCTCGTCGGGTTCGCCATCCTGCTCGTGTTCGTGGTCATCGCGGCGCTCCCGGACCTGTTCGTCGGCCCGCTCGAGGACGTGACGACGGCCACGGGCCAGCCCCTCGCGCCGCCCGACTTCACCTACCTGTTCGGCACCGACGAGCTGGGCCGCAGCATCCTCAACCTGACGGTCCACGCCGCCCGGATCTCGATGACGATCGGCCTCATGGCGACGATCATCACGATCCTCGTGGGCGCCGTGGTCGGGATCGTGTCCGGGTTCGTGGGCGGCGCGGTGGACGCGATCCTGATGCGGACCTCGGACTTCTTCCTGGTCCTGCCGACGGTCGTGCTCGCGCTGATCCTCGCGCCGGTCATGCTCGACGTCATCGGCGCCGACGCGGAGCTGTTCGGCATCCGCTCGACCCTGCTGGTGATCGTGGTGGTGATCGGGCTCACCAGCTGGGCGACCACGGCTCGCGTCATCCGCTCGCAGGTCCTCTCGCTCAAGGAGCGGATGTTCGTCGACCGCGCGCGGGTCATCGGCGCGGGTCCCGGCCACATCATGTGGCGCCACATCCTGCCCAACGTCGTCAACCTCATCGTCGCCCAGGCGGTGCTCACGTTCGCGGGCGCCGTGTTCACCGAGACGACGCTCGCGTTCATCGGCCTCGGCGACCCGTCGGCCCCGTCGTGGGGGCAGATCCTCAACGCCGCCCAGGCTGCCGGCGCCCCGGGGCTCGGGGCGTGGTGGTACATCGCCCCGCCGGCCGTGTGCGTGGTGCTCGTCGTCCTGTCGTTCACGCTCGTCGGCAACGCGCTCGACGACGTGCTCAACCCGAAGTCCGGCGCGCGGCGATGACGACCGGCATCCGCGGCCGTCGGCAATGGCCGTTGCCCAAGCAGGCCGTGCCCGGCGCGCCGCTGCTCGCCGTCGAGGACCTGTCCGTCCGGTTCCGCATGCCGGGCGGGCCGAGCGTGAAGGCCGTCGACGGGGTGAGCTTCGGGCTCGACGACGGCGAGGCGCTCGGGATCGCCGGCGAGTCGGGCTGCGGCAAGACGACGACCGCCCTGTCGCTGGTCCGGCTCCTGCCCGGCAACGGCCGGATCAGCGCCGGGAGCGTCAAGCTGCTGGGCATCGACCTCGTGCCCAAGACGGAACGGCAGCTCGCCCGCTACCGCTGGCGCGAGATCTCGATCGTGTTCCAGGGCGCCATGAACGCGCTCAACCCGGTGCGGCGGATCGGCGACCAGATCGCGGAGCCGATCGAGGTGCGCCTCGGCCAGGCGCGCGACGCGTCGCGCAAGCGCGCGGGCGAGCTCCTCGAGCTCGTCGGCATCCCCGCCCAGCGGGCGGCCGCCTACCCGCACGAGCTGTCGGGCGGCATGCGTCAGCGGGCCATGATCGCGATGGCCCTCGCGTGCGACCCGGCGATCGTCATCGGCGACGAGCCCACCACGGCGCTCGACGTCATGGTCCAGGCGCAGATCCTCAAGCTCCTCGAGCAGCTCCGCCGCGAGCTCGGGCTGTCGCTGATCCTGATCACCCACGACCTGTCCGTGATCGCCGAGACGTGCGACCGGACGATGGTCATGTATGCGGGCAGGGTCGCCGAGGAGGGCCCTGTCCGGCGGGTGTTCACCGCGCCGCGGCACCCGTACACCGCCAAGCTGCTCTCGTCGTTCCCGAACATCCGGGCCGACCGGCGCACCTTCGGCGTCATCCCGGGCCAGCCGCCGGACCTGCGCACGCCGCCGCCGGGCTGCCGCTTCGCGCCCCGCTGCAGCGAGGCGATGCCGCGCTGCTCGGTCGAGGTGCCGCCCGAGGTCCGCTTCGACGATGGGGTGCGCGTGGCGTGCCACCTGTATCCGCCGGGTGCGGCGGGCTCGCTGCCGGGAGGCGGGTCGTGAGCGACGATCTCCTCAGCGTCACGGGCCTCCAGGTCCACTTCCCGATCCGCGGCGGCGTGCTCGACTTCCTGCTCCGCCGCAGCCGGGGCGTCGTCCGGGCAGTCGACGGCATCGACCTCTCGATCCGGAAGGGCGAGATCCTGGCCCTGGTCGGCGAGTCCGGCTCGGGCAAGACGACGACCGGCCGAGTCGTGGTCAAGCTCACGCGCCAGACGAAGGGCCGGGTCCTGTTCGAGGGCCAGGACGTGTCGACGCTGTGGGGCACGAGTCGCCTGCGCGCGTACCGGCGAAAGGTGCAGCTCATCTTCCAGGATCCATACGAGACGCTGAACCCGAAGCACACGATCGGCGAGTTCGTCGGCGAGCCGCTCGAGGTCCACGGGATCGGCCGCACGCGCGCGGAGCGCCGGGACCGCGTCCACGCCGCCCTCGAGGCGGCCGGCCTGCGACCCGCCGCCGACTATGCGGCCCGCTATCCGCACGAGCTCTCGGGCGGCCAGCGCCAGCGCGTCGTGATCGCCGGGGCGCTGGTGATGGATCCCGAGGTGATCGTCGCCGACGAGCCCGTCTCGATGCTCGACGTCTCGATCCGGACCGAGCTCCTGCGCCTCATGCTCGACCTGCGCCGCGAGCGGGGCCTGACCTACCTGTTCATCACCCACGACCTCTCGCTGGCCTGGGTGCTGGCGGACCGGATCGCGGTGATGTACCTGGGCAAGATCATGGAGCTCGGGCCGGCCGAGGCTGTGATCCGCTCGCCGCGGAACCCCTACACGCAGGCGCTGGTGTCGGTCAGCCCGTCGCCCGATCCGCCGGAGCCGGGGGAGGCGTCCACCCGAGTCATCCTGTCCGGCGAGACGCCGGACGCTGCGCACGTGCCGTCGGGCTGCCGGTTCCACCCGCGCTGCCCCGTGGCCTTCGACCGCTGCCGGGTGGAGGAGCCGCCCCTGTTCGATGTCGGCGGGGGGCAGCAGGCCGCGTGCTGGTTCGCCGAGCCCGGGGCGCCAACCGCCTGACGCGTCAGGGATCCGGTTCGCCTGTCACGGCGAATACCGCTTCGGGCACCGAATCGCGGGCGTTCCTGCGGTGATGCGCCCGCGAACCTTGCGCCCATGGCCGAACCCGTGCTGGCTGACCTCACGTTCCTGCCGTGGCTTCGCGCGCCGCCCGAGACGCGCTGGGCCGACCCGTCGCTGCGCGAGGCCGCGGCCGTCGGCCTCGGCGAGCTGGCGTGGCAGCCCGGCACGCACTGGCGGGGCGGGGCGTCGGACTCCGACCTCAGGATCGTCGAGGCGATGTTCGGCGTGGCGATGCCCGCCGCGTACCGCCGGTTCCTGACCACGCTCCACACGCCGGACCCGGCGATGGCCGCGACGCAGGCCCGTGCCGGCCGGCTCGTGCGGGTGGAGCGCCGTCTGTTCACCGACTGGACCGGTCCGACGACGCCCATCATCGTGGCGTTCGAGCGGCCTCTC
>JAJYMP010000689.1 GCA_021786915.1 Chloroflexota bacterium | reverse complement strand
GATCAACGAGGCGGGCTCGATGGCCTCGCTCCAGGCCGCGGGCACCGCGTACGCCACGCACGGCCTGGCGATGATCCCGTTCTACATCTTCTACTCGATGTTCGGCTTCCAGCGCACGGGCGACCAGACATGGGCGTTCGGCGACCAGCGCGGGCGCGGGTTCATGATCGGCGCCACCGCCGGCCGGACCACGCTCGCCGGCGAGGGTCTCCAGCACGATGACGGCCACAGCCACGTGCTCGCATCCACTGTGCCGGTCGTCCGCGCCTACGACCCCGCGTTCGCATACGAGCTGGCCGCGATCATCCGCGACGGCGTGACCCGCATGTACCACGACGGCGAGGACGTCTTCTACTACGTCACCGTCTACAACGAGAACTACGCCCAGCCGCCCAAGCCGGAGGGCGCCGACGAGGGCATCGTGCGGGGCCTGTACCGCTTCTCCGCCGCCCCGGTGATCGACGGCGGCGCCAAGGCGCAGGTCCGCCTCGTCGGGTCGGGGTCGATCCTGCCGCAGGTGATCGCCGCGCGGGACCTGCTCGCGCAACGCTTCGGGATCGCCGCCGAGGTGTACTCCGCCACCTCGTTCCAGCAGCTCCGCCACGAGGCGCTCGAGGTCGACCGCTGGAACCGGCTGAACCCCGACCAGCCCGAGCGCGCGCCCTACGTGGCACAGGTGCTCGGCCGCGATGGCGGGCCGATCGTGGCCGCCACGGACTGGATCCGGACGCTGCCGGACCTCGTGGCACCGTGGATCGAGGCGCCCTACCTCACGCTCGGCACCGACGGCTACGGCCGCAGCGACACGCGCGACGCGCTCCGCCGCCACTTCGACGTGGACCCGCCGTCCATCGCCGCTGCCGCGATCTCGGGCCTGGCACGAGCGGGCGGCTGGGACCCGTCGGCGGCCGCCTCTGCGATCCGCGAGCTGGGCCTGGATCCGGCCTCGAAGGGCTCGCTGGAGGCCTGACGACCGCGTCCGACTGCGTTCGGCGGATCAGCCGCCGCCGGTCGATGACCCAGGAAAGGAGTCACGCCGCACGACCCGCGAGGGGAACCGGGCCGTGCGGCGTGGCCTCCGCGCCCGGGCCCCGTCACAGGCCCGGCCACCGGGACTAGCAAGGGCACCAAGGTACGGCCCGCGTGGCCCTCCCCGGCGTGCCACGGAGGTCATCCGGCGTTACAGCGGCATTGCAGCTGCCCGCGGCGCCGCTGGCCCTGTCGGTGCGTGGCAGGTGGTCCTGCACGGAAACATCAAGCGCACTTGACGGGAGGAAGAAGGGCGTCGTAGCATCCGCCCGTCGCGCTCCGCCCAGCAGGCCCGGCCTGCCGTCAGCGTCCCCATGGAGCCAGCACCTTGGACGTCGGGTCCCTCACCTCCGGCCTGCTCACCGGTCTCCGCGAAGGCGTCGAGGCCGCGCTGATCATCTCGATCATCCTGTCCTACCTGGCGCGGACTGGGAATCGCCGTGCCTTCGGGCGTGTCTGGCTGGGCACGGCCGCCGCGATCCTCGTCAGCGTGGCGGCCGGCGTGACGCTGTTCGTCACCGTCGGCGCGCTCCCGTCTCCGTACGAGCAGCTGTTCGAGGCGGGCGCGATGCTGCTCGCCGCCGGGGTGGTCACGTGGATGCTGTTCTGGATGCGGCGCACATCGGCCGGGATCCGCGATCAGCTCCAGGCTGCCCTCGGCCGGGCGCTCGCGGATGGGTCCGCGACGGGTCTCGCCGTGCTCGCGTTCGTGTCCGTCATCCGCGAGGGGCTCGAGACTGCGCTGTTCCTCGTCGGGCAGGCGGCGTCGGCGCAGGCGGGCGCCGCGGGCGTCCTGGTTGGGGCGCTGGCGGGAATGTTGATCGCGGCGGCGATCGGCGCCGCGATGTACCGGGGCGCGTCGCGGATCAACCTGCGCTCGTTCTTCCGCTGGACGGGCGTCGCCCTGGTCTTCATCGCCGCCGGGCTGCTTGCCTCCGCGATCCACGAGCTGGTCGAGATCGGCTGGATCGGCGTCGGCACGATTCCGGTGTTCGACCTGTCCGCCGCCCTCCCGCACGAGGCGATGAGCGGGGTGCCCACGTGGGGCAGCTGCTCCGCGCGCTCGTCGGCTACAACTCCCGGCCCGAGCTCGTGATGCTCGCCGCCTGGGCCGCCTACGTGGGCCTCGTGCTGACGCTGTACCTCCGGCCGATCGCGCCGCGCCGCGTGCCGGCCCCCGCCGTCCCGCTCGAGCGGGTCGTCTGACCCGGCAGCTCGCGGGCCTCAGCCGGTGGCGCGCACCCGCTCCACGCGCGCCGCGAAGCCCTCGGCCATCAGCGCCCCCGAGCCGTCCTCGTCGTGGCGGAACATGACGTATGCGTCCAGGCCATCGTCGAGGAACGGGACGAGGCGTCGCGCCCAGCCGTCGAGATCCCCGTCGCTGTAGACGTGCCGCCGGAGGCGCAGGTACAGGAATGGGCCGGTTCGGCGGATGTCCGGCGTCTGCTCCTCGTCGAGATCGGTCGTGCACAGCACGGCGCCGGCGTCGCGGAGCGCGGCGAACGTCTCGTCCACGTGCCACGACGGGTGCTGCGCCTCCACGACCAGGGGCACGGCCCACGGCCAGGCGCCGAGCACGCCCGCCAGCCGCTGCTCGTTGCGGGCCACCTTGGACGGGATGCGGAACAGCATGGCGCCCAGCCGCTCTCCGAGGCGCGGCAGGTGCTCGGTCAGCCACGGCACCGACTCGTCGGGTGAGGCGTACAGCGCCCGGATCGATCCGCCGCGCTGCCCCTTCACGACGAATCGGAAGTCGGGCGGGACGGCCGTCGCCCAGGCGTCGAGGCGCTCCGGGGTGGGGCGCGCATAGAACGTGCCGTTGAGTTCGCAGGCGGCCAGTCGCGAGGCGTAGTGGGCGAGGCGACCGCCGGGCTTGACCTCGCGCGGGTAGAACTGCGGCGACCAGCCCCCATAGGCGAAGCCGCTCGTGCCCGCGAGCACCCGGCCGCGGGCCGCGCGACCGCTCGTCAGGCTTCCACCGTGGAGCTGCACACGCTGTCCGCCGTGATGTCGCGACCGGTGAGCCCGTTCGCCACCCGCTCCAGCGAGCGCTGCATGACCGCCTGGTCGTCCGCGGCGACGACGTCGAGGAAGTATCGTCGCACGCCGTCGAGGTGCGTCTTGGAGGCAGCCCGCAGCCGCGCGACGCCGAGGTGGGTGATCGAGGCCATCGAACCGCGGGCGTCGGTGGGGCAGGCGAACCGCTCGACCATGCCGCCGGCCTCGAGCCGGTCGACGAGGCGGGTGATCCCGCTCCGCGAGAGCAGGACGCGTTCCGCGAGCGCGCTCATCCGGAGGCGCCGGTCCGGCGCGTTGACCAACTGGATCAGCGCGTCGTACTCGGCGAGGGAGAGGCTGTGCGCTGCCTGCAGCTCCTCGTCGAGCTTGTGGATCAGCCGGGCGTGGGTCTGGATGAAGGCACGCCACACGTCGAGCGTCGGGTCGCCCGCTGCGGACGACCGACGTACGGGAGGTGCCTGGGGCAGCGTCTCTTGTGCTGACAGCGACGTCATGGCGGCATCCTACACCCGCCACGACATGGTTGACAATGCAACTAGAAGGGAAGTATGGTTGCTGCGTCAAACAAATACAGCGGCGCGTCACGCCGCACTGGAGACCCCGCGACCATGGCGACCAAGACCTTCACCCTGGACAAGGCGCACACCGACGTCGTCTTTGCGACCAAGCACATGATGGTGACCACAGTCCGCGGCCTGTTCGCGGGCGTGGACGGCACCCTCAGCCTCGACATCGAGAACCCCACGGCCTCGTCAGGCACGTTCACAGTTGACGTCGCCACCATCAGCACCGGCTCCGAGCAGCGCGACGGCCACCTGCGCTCCGCTGACTTCTTCGACGTCGAGCACTACCCGACGATGGCGTTCACCTCCACCAAGATCGAGGCGAAGGGCGGCAACGACTATCTGGTCACCGGCGACCTGACGATCAAGGACGTGACGAGGCCCGTCACGTTCGAGGTCGAGTACCTGGGCCTGTACGCCGCGATGAACGGCACGCAGCACGTGGGGTTCCACGCCACCGGCAAGATCAACCGCGAGGAGTTCGGCCTGACCTGGAACGTCGCCCTCGAGAGCGGCGGCTGGCTGGTCGGCAAGGACATCAAGATCGAGATCGACGTCGCGGCCGAGGAGGCCCCGGCCGTTGCGCCCGAGGACGCCGGGACGCCCCAGGCTGCCGCCACCGCCTGATCCCCGCCCGATGGCGGCCGCGTCCGCGTCCGAGGATCGCTGCCCCACTCGCGCCCGACGCCCCAGCACCGTCCCGTGCCGGGGCGTCTCGCTGTCCGGCTCGACCGGCGTCGGCTGGCTGCAGGCGGCGGCCACGGAGCGGCCCGGCGCTGCTGGCCGGTTCCGCGCTCCGCGGGACCACCCACCCGCGCTAGCATCGCCGGACCCGCCAGCAGAGGTTCCCGCCCATGCCCGCCTTCGACGTCGCCGCCCTGCGCGCCCGATTCCCCGCCCTCGCGATCGAGCAGGACGGGCGTCCGATCGCCCTGTTCGACGGTCCGGGCGGCACCCAGGTCCCCGACAGCGTCATCGAGGCGGTGAGCCACTACTACCGCGCGTCGAACGCCAACCACGACGGCCCCTTCCTGACCTCGCAGCGCAGCGACGCGCTCGTCGCCGACGCCCACGCGGCACTGGCCGACCTGCTCAACGCGGCCGATGCGTCGGAGATCAAGCTGGGCGCCAACATGACCACGCTCACGATGCACGTGGCGCGCTCGCTCACCGCGGCGATGCACCCGGGGGACGAGATCGTGGTGTCGGGGCTCGACCACGAGGCGAACGTGGGGCCGTGGCGCTCGGCAGCGGCCGACCGCGGGATCACCGTCCGCGCCGTGCCCATCCGCCCCGACGACGTGACGCTCGACCTCGAGGCCTTCGACGTCCTGCTCCACGGGCGCCCGAGGCTGGTGGCGTTCGGCTGGGCGTCGAACGCCTTCGGCACGATCAACCCGGTCGCCGAGATGGTCCGCCGCGCGCACGAGGCCGGCGCGCTCACCTACGTCGACGCGGTGCACGCCGCGCCGCACCTGCCGATCGACGTCCAGGCGGTCGCCACGGACTTCCTCGCCTGCTCGGCGTACAAGTTCTTCGGGCCGCATGTCGGGGTGCTCTATGGCCGGGCGGAGGCGCTCGACGCCCTGCCGACGTACAAGCTGCGCCCCGCCAGTGACCGGTTCGAGACCGGCACGGGCAACTTCGAGGGCTACGCGGGCGCCCGTGCGGCGGTCGAGTACCTGGCGGGGGTCGGGCGGGCGTACGGCTCGGAGCACGAGGCACGGTTCTCGACGATGGCCGCGGGCCGCCGCCGCGACGCGCACGCCGGCATGGCTGCGATCCGCGCCTACGAGATGAACCTCTTCTCCCGGCTGCTCGACGGGCTCGAGGCGATCCCGGGCGTCCGGGTCTGGGGCATCACCGAGCGGGCGCGCATGGAGGAGCGCACCCCGACCGCGGCGATCACCTTCGCGCGCACAACGCCCGAGGCGGCGGCCAGCGCACTGGGCGAGCGGGGGATTGCCACCTGGTGGGGCGACTTCTACGCTGTCGGCCCGGTGGAGCGGCTCGGCCTCCAGCCGGAGGGCGTCCTGCGGATCGGGCTCACCCACTACAACACCTCCGACGAGGTGGACCGGCTGCTCGCCGAGCTGCACGGCATCGCCATGGGCGGCTGAGAGGCAGACAGCGGGGTCTGCCCCGGCCGACAGAGGGCCGGGCTGGCCGGGCTGAACGATCGGCAGCCATCCGGAGCGGACCGCCGCCGAAGCCGGGCAAGGTTACTTCCGGCCCATTGCACACTCGCGGGGCCGCGGCGATGCTCTGGGCTGTCCGTGCAACCCCCTGCCTCCAGGTGGCTGGGGCCTGCAGGTGAGGCGCATTGATGGCCTGGCCGTCATCCAATCGCAGTGTCGCTCTCTCCATTCCGCGCGCCGCAGCGTCCGCGGCCGAGACGGCGAGGCTGTGGCGGACGATCGGCATCGTGGCCGGCCTGTTCATCCTGTTCGTGCTGGTGTGGCGCTGGCCAGTGGCCGACCCGTTCGCGGGCGCCGCCACGTACGAGCCCCTCCACATCGGGCTCGAGACAGCGTCGATCGTGGCCGCGATGCTCGTGTTCGGGATCACCTGGGCCGGCTACGCGCGCGACCGGGCGGGCAACGTCGTGATCCTCGGCGCTGCCCTGTTCACGGCCGCCCTGATCGACTTCGTCCACCTCCTGTCCTTCGTTGGCATGCCCGACCTCGTCACGCCCGCGGGCCAGGAGAAGGCCATCAACTTCTGGCTGAGCGCCCGACTGATCGTCGCGCTGGCATTCCTCGTGGCAGCCGTCCGGCCCTGGAAGCCGCTTCGGCACCCGCGGGTTCGCTATGCCATCCTCGCGATCGGCCTCGCGATTGCGGGGACGGTGATCTGGGCGGGGCTGTACCACCAGGACTGGTGGCCGCGGACCTTCGTCGCGGGCCGGGGGCTCACCGCATTCAAGGTGGCTGCCGAGTACGCGATCGACGCCGTCATGATCCTGCCGGTGGTCGTGTTCTTCGTGCGGGCCCGGAGAGGCCGCGAGGAGTACGACGCGACGAGCATGTTCGCCGCGGTCGCGATCTCGATGCAGGGCGAGCTCGCGTTCACGCTCTACACCGACGTCACGGACATCTTCAACCTGCTCGGCCACGTCTACAAGGTCATCGCCTACCTCTACCTCTACCGCGCGATGTTCGTGGCCAGCGTGCGCCAGCCGATCGATCGCGCGGTCCGCGCCGAGGACGAGATGCGCAAGGCGCAGGTGTCGCTGCGGCGCCTGAACCGCGAGCTCCGCGCGATCTCGCTGTGCAACGAGGCCCTGATCCGGGCCGAGGACGAGGCCGCGCTGCTGGGCGAGATCTGCCGGATCGTCCACGAGGACGCCGGCTACCCGTTGGCGTGGGTGGGCATGGTGGAGCACGACGAGGCGAAGAGCGTTCGGCCGGTTGCCGCGGCCGGCGACGACCGCGGGTACCTCGCCGAGGCCAGGATCACCTGGGACGACGCGCCCCGGGGCCGAGGTCCATCAGGCACGGCGGTCCGGACGGGTCGCATGGCGGTCATCCGCGACTACGCCACCGAGCCGGCAGGGGGGCCCTGGCGCGAGGCGGCACTGGCGCGCAGCTACCGCTCGAGCATCGCCCTGCCCCTCACGGGCCTGGACGATCGCGTGTTCGGCGTCATCTCCATCCTCTCGGAGCGGACCGACGCCTTCACGCCGGAGGAGACGCGCCTGCTCGAGGAGCTCGCCGCCGACCTCGCCTTCGGCGTCAGCGTCCTCCGTGCCCGGGCGTCGCAGGCCGACCTCGAGGCGCAGCTCCGCCAGTCCCAGAAGATGGAGGTTGTCGGACAGCTGGCG